>CBDUTO010000079.1:0-20439 GCA_965370315.1 uncultured Melioribacteraceae bacterium | reverse complement strand
CATAGCCAACAGAACATTACCACCACCAAAGGAGGTGGTTTTAAGATCGAATAAACATGTTTGACGAACTAGAAAAATATCAAAACAACGGTCATCTCTTTCTACCAAATTGAGGATGATGTGCTTAAGCTATCTCAAAAACTACCCAACGAACCTGGAGTTTTTTACATTCTTAAACTGGCAAAAGGAAAAATCAAACTCACCTATATAGGCAAATCTGATTCCACAAAAGCAGATAACAAAACACTCAATTCATTATTCACCGACAGAGAAAAAGGGATTAGCTTACATCATTTCTTTGATAAGAAAATGAGAACAGAAAAAATAGATGCCCTAGATATTTACTGGTTCGTCACCGAAAACGACAACCCAACCGAAATTGCAAACAAAGTATTACAAAACAACTACGACCTCTTTGGCTCACTCCCAGACTGGAATAAATCATTTAAGTAATAAATATTAGAACTAAAAACCTTTAACCAAACTACAAGTAGTAGCTGCGGCTTAAGCTCAACACTGGATTATACCTCAGCTCCATTCGGCATGAATCCTTTATTACGTTATACATAAATTATCACCGAAATTGATAAAGGATCAAAAAAATAAACATCGGAAAACATAATCACAACCCAATCCCAAATCCATGCCTCATGAAATATTTTTCTCTTACCATTTCATGGGATCTAATGCACACTCACTTCTTTCCGATAAATGCAACTTATGTAAAAAGAGATAATACTACTAATACAGTTTTGAATTAGAACCTTAAAAGGGTTTGAGTAATTTTTGTTGCAAATTAGGGATTTACCTTTGGTGAGCTCGTAAACTCGGTTCTCTCTTCGTTAAAAATGACATTGGCGTTTGAGAGGGTCATAATGGTTCTTGATAAGAATGGTGTGATTTTCATAATTTGCATTTACAATTTTAATTATACTGTTTTCTTAAAATCGAATTAGAAATTGAACCAAGTAGCAACCAATAATGCTAAATAAAATTGAGTTTCCAGACGAGTTCCCTAGCATTACTGTAGGACACATCAGATAAAAGGAGAAGAAATAAAAACGCTAGCCAAGAGAATTTAACCATTTCCCCCCATCTATGCTGAACAATTCTTAATAAGAAAATTCCAAAAACTAGTATTAAATTTTAAAAGTAGCTGGCAGCTCAGTTTTACTATTTTTGAATAGCTTTAAGCTTACTTAAGTATGAGATATACTTTGATTTTGGATAAGTTTGGGTCAGCAAATTAAGATACTTATCTCCATAAGACTTGTCTTTATTGAAGTAGTGGGATCTACTCAAATTAAATATAACTTGATCATCATTAAAGTTTGCTTTTGTTAAATATTTAATTGCTTCATTAAATTTTTTATTCCTCAATGCAATTTGGCCGAGCCACTTTAGAGCAAAATCCGATTTTTTATATTTGAGTGATTTTAGTAATAGCGCCGAAACTTCTGAATATTTTTTTTGTGCTAATAATGATCTACTTGCTTTTTCGTAAAATAATGGTTCGTGTGGGATTGAACCAATTAAATCTTATTACTCGCTTTTTTTGTATCAATAATTTTCTACTTGAAATTATTTGCCTATTTTTCAAACTTATAGTTTATTTTAATTGAAGACTGAAGCCATGGCAGAAAATATAGAATTTATTCTTAATCAAAAGAATATATCCACAAACTCAAATCCAGCACAAACATTATTAGATTTTATAAGGATTGACGAAGGATTAAAAGGGACTAAAGAAGGATGCCGTGAAGGTGATTGCGGCGCATGTACAGTTTTAATTGGTGAAATAATAAATAATCAGTTAAAGTATATATCTGTAAACTCTTGCCTATTCCCTATTGGAAATGCAATGGGAAAACATGTTGTTACTATTGAAGGGCTCAACAACGAAAGTTTAACCCCAATACAAGAAGAGTTTAACAATGAGGGAGCTTCACAATGTGGATTCTGTACACCAGGTTTTGTAAACTCACTAACTGGATATGTAATTGAAAACAAAGAGTTAAACAGACATGAAGCCGAAAATGCATTAGCTGGAAATATCTGCCGCTGCACTGGATATGCTTCAATCAAGCGAACTGCCAATAATGTAATTTCCAGAGTGAACGAATTAAATATTGATAGTGAAAAGCGAATCCAATCATTAGTCAAAGAAAATATTCTTCCAAAATATTTTTTAGGAATTCAAGATAAATTAGAGTTACTAAAGAGTAGTTATTCTGTTATTGAAAATTCTAGAACTATCATTGCTGGTGGTACAGATTTATTTGTTCAAAAAGCAGATGCACTTTTAAGCGAAGAAATTTCTTTCACAAAAGACATTGAACTTCATAAGATAATAGTAATTGACAATTTTTGTCACATTGGTTCTGGAGTAACAATTGAGCAATTTAGAAACTCACAAGTTATAAATGAATACTTCCCTAATCTGTCATCACAGTTAAATTTGTTTGCATCACTTCCAATTAGAAACAGTGCAACTATTGGTGGAAATATAGTAAATGCCTCTCCAATTGGTGATTCTTCTATTATCTTTTTAGCACTTAACTCTGAATTAATAATTAATAATAGTGTGCATGAAAGGAAAATCAAATTATCCAATTTTTATAAAGGCTATAAGGATATTGATTTATCAGTGAATGAAATTGTTAGAGAAATAGTATTCGAGCTCCCAACACAATCCGTAAAATTTAATTTTGAAAAAGTAAGTAAGAGAACTCACTTAGATATTGCAAGTGTTAATTCTGCTATTATGGTTTCCACAGATAATGGAATTATTAAAAGCATTCGACTATCTGCTGGTGGTATATCTCCAATACCTCTCTTCTTAGAAAATACTTCACAATTTTTACTCAATAAAAAAGTAAATTCTGAAATTATTTTAGAAGCTCTAAAAATTGCACAATCTGAAATATCTCCAATTAGTGATATTAGGGGAAGTGAAGAATATAAGAGACTTTTGTTAAACCAACTAATTAAGGCACATTTCATTAAACTCTTACCTGAATTTATTGAAGCAGAGGTATTGCTATGAAAAATTTTGATGCCATTAGTCATATCAAGGGTAAATCACTTTACATAGATGATTACCCACTCCCTGAAGGAAGTTTACATGCTGTAGTTTTTGATTCCAAAATTGCTCACGGTAAAATTGTTAATCTTAATCTTGATAAAGCAAAATTAATTCTAGGTGTTACCGCAATTCTAACTGCGAAAGATATTCCTGGTGAGAACCAAATTGGTGGAATAATACAAGATGAAACTTTGCTTGCGGAAGATGAAGTTCATTTTATTGGCGAACCAATTGCAATTGTCCTTGCTAACAATATTAGCATTGCCAGAAAAGCTGCAAAAGAAATAGAGATAGAATTTGAAGAACTTCCAGTAATTACAGAGTCGAGAGAAGCTTTTAAACAAAACTTTTTGATAGTACCTCCAATAACTTTTTCTTCAGGAAATATTGATGATGCGTGGGATGAATGCGAAACAATAGTAACTGGAAGTATCGATTCTGGTGCACAAGAACATCTATACCTTGAGACACAAGGTGCAATTTCTATTCCGACTGAAGGGAATAAAATTAAAATTATCTCTTCAACTCAAAGTCCTACAGCTGTGCAAAAACAAACAGCCAAAGCACTTGGTATACAAATGCATCAAGTAGAAATTGATGTGTTAAGACTTGGTGGCGCATTTGGAGGCAAAGAAGATCAAGCTACTGTTTGGGGAGTTCTCTCTGCATTTGCATCTTATATATTGCAAAAACCAGTTAAACTTGTTCTATCCAGAGAAGATGATTTGCGCATGACAGGTAAACGACATCCCTATACTTCCGATTACAAAATAGGATTGAATAAAGAGAGAAAAATTCTTGCTTACGAAACTACATTCTATCAAAATGCTGGTGCAGTTGCAGACCTCTCAACAGCTGTTCTGGAAAGGACTCTATTCCATGCGACAAATAGTTATTACATTCCAAATGTTAAAGCTATTGGAATTAGTTGCAAAACAAATCTTACTCCAAATACTGCATTTAGAGGTTTTGGTGGACCACAAGGAATGTTTGTAATTGAAGCTGCAATAGAAAAAACGGCTACTACATTGGGTTTGAGAGCATCAGAAATTCAAAAAACAAATCTACTAAAAGACGAGCAACATTTTTACTATGGTCAAAATGTAGAAAACTCACAGGCAATTAGTTCTTGGAAATCTGCTGAAGAACATTTTAATTCTAATCTTTTACTTGAAAAAGTTAAAGAGTTTAATGCAAACAACAAACTCTACAAAAAAGGTTTATCTTTTATGCCAATCTGTTTTGGAATTTCTTTCACAAGTTCATTCTTAAACCAAGCAAGTGCATTAGTTCATATTTACACAGATGGAAGTGTTGGAATTAGCACTGGTGCAGTAGAAATGGGGCAAGGAGTAAATGCTAAAATTGCAACAGCGGCTTCAAATATTTTTTCGTTAAGCATAAATAAAATAAAAGTAGAATCAACAAACACTACGCGTGTTGCTAATAGTTCGCCTACTGCAGCTAGTAGTGCAGCAGATATGAATGGTAATGCAACAGTTTTAGCTTGCGAGAAAATTTTAAATAGGTTAATCCAATTTGCAAAAAAAGAATTAAATGTAAATAAAGATGATCAAATTACTATAGAGAAGGAAATAGTTTTTGTAAATAGTAAGGCTAGTAACCTAGGTTGGGAAGAACTAATTAACAAAGCATATTTCAAGAGAATCAGTCTATCGGCACAGGCTTACTACAGAACTCCAGAAATAAACTTTGATAGAACAATAAACCAAGGCTCCCCTTTTGCTTATCATGTTTATGGAACTGCAATTACAACTGTAACACTTGATGTAATAAGAGGAACATATATATTTGACTCAGTTAAAATAGTTCACGATTTTGGAAAAAGTCTAAATAAAAGCATTGATATTGGACAAGTTGAAGGTGGTCTGGTGCAAGGAATCGGCTGGATGACAATGGAAGAAATCAAATATTCATCTGATGGTAAACTATTAGCTAACGCACTTTCAACATATAAAGTACCAGATATTTATTCAGCCCCTGAAAAGATTGAAGTTAAATTTTTGGACAATTCTGAAAATAGATTTGGTCCTTTTAATTCGAAAGCAATAGGTGAACCACCTTTGATGTATGGAATTGGTGCATACTTTTCAATATTGGATGCAATGAAAAATGCAAAACCAAATAAAGGATTTAACATTTCAGCTCCCTTAACTCCAGAGAAAGTTTTGATGGCTTTATATAGTTGAATATGAGAGTTATTTAGAACAAATGTCATACAGAATGTACTAATAATAAATCTTTAATTATCTAGAAGATTCCCACAAAAAATGTGGGAATGACAATACAAACTTAAAATAGAATTATGACAGAATTAAAATTATGGAAATACATATCCGAAAAAAATTCATTGGATAAAAAAGTTACTTTGTTAATTGTTGCTAACGCTAGTAATGCATCCCCAGGTAGAACTGGTTTTAAAATGGCTATCGCTAACGATGGAACATCCATTGGCACTATTGGTGGTGGAATAATGGAGTTTAATCTTATCTCTGAAGTAAGAAATTCCTTCACAAATAATAACAATCTAAATTTTGTTCGGAAACTTCATCACAGTAATTTGGCCAGTGGTGATAAATCAGGACTTATCTGTGGTGGTGTGCAAACAATGATTTTCAGAACATTAAGTTCCACAAATCTTGAATCGGTTAATAATATTATTGAAAGCATTGAGAAAATTAAAAATGGTATTTTATCCATTTCAGAAACTTCTTTTTCTTTTCTGCCTGACAAAAAGAATGCGGATGATATTGTTCTTTCTCTTTCTGATAATAGTTGGAATTTTGAAGAGAATATTGGGATTCCGAATATTGTTTATATTATCGGTGGTGGTCATGTTGGATTGGCTGTATCACGTATTATGGCCACACTGAATTTTTATGTTGTAATTTTTGACCATCGTAAAAATGTTCAAACAATGGATGAAAACATTTTTGCACATAAAAAGATCAATACTTCTTATGGAAAAATTAGTGACTATATAATTGAAGGAAATAAGTCTTATGTTGTAATCGTAACTCCTAGTCACGATGGAGATAAAGATGCGCTTGCGTCGGTTCTAAATTTGGATTTAAAATATATTGGCTCGATGGGAAGCTCTAAAAAAATCAAAAGCATTTTTAATCAATTAAGATTAGAAGGTTTTTCTGAAAAGGATTTAGAAAAGATTCATACTCCTATTGGGCTAGAAATTGAAGCTGAGTCGCCAGAAGAGATTGCTATAAGTATAGCTGCTGAAATAATTAAAATTAAAAATGAATAAATAATTGAATTTAATTTTCGACTGTATGTCGTAATGTAAATTATAAGAAATATGATACAAATGAACCCAATTAAATACTTTTCAATAGTTTATCTAATTATTATCTCGATAATTTTTGCTGATAATACTGTGGTTACCATAGATGATAAATCACAGAATGATTTAACTCATATTAATTCTATCCTAGATTCTTGTTGGAAATATCGGACATTTAACCCATCACTATCTTTAGAATATGGACTGGATGCGTTAAAATTAATTGACGATAAAGAACTTGTTGAACTTAAACCGAAAACACTTAATTATTTAGGTGTGGTCTATAGAAAGCTGGGTGATTTAGAGACATCATACAGCTATTTCAAAAATGCCTTAGATCTTGCAAATGTTCTAAATGACTCTATGCAAATAGCATATACATACACTAATCTCACAGATTATTACTTAAAAAAGGCATCATATTCTATAGCTTTAGAAAATGTTTTACTTAGTTTTCAAATATTTGAAAAACTAAACCATAAAATAGGGATGGCATATAGTTTAAATTACTTAGGTGAAATTTACACGTTTCATGGTGATTATGAGAAAGCCATACAATATTTTGATAGATCACTTAAACTAAGAGATGAACTTAAAGATTTACGTGGCTATTCAAACACATTAATTAATATTGGTGAAATATATTATAAGTTAAAAAACTTCGATAAAGCTCTAGAATACTATGATAAGTCAATTCAGATAAATAAAGGTATTAGGTATCGAAAAGGTAATGGAAGAGTTCTCTCCCTCAAAGGTGATATTGCTTTTGAGTATGGTGATTTTATAAAAGCTAAAAAATATGTTAATGCTGCCTTAGTTAACGATAGAGAAATTAAGAATAAATCTGGACAAATAGAGAATTTGAATAAACTGGGTTTAATTTATTTGCAATTAAATAATTCAAAATTATCAAAGGAATATTTAGATAAGGCTCTAATGTTAGCAAGCAAATCAGGACATCTTGATCAAGAAATGTTAAGCCATTTATATTTGTCTCAATTTTATTCTTCAAAAGATAAAAACAAAAAAGCTCTTGAATCATTAAACGAGTATCATAATATTAAAGATAGTATATATAGCACAGAAAACTTGGGGAGATTTGCAGACTTACAGACTCTTTTTGCCACGAACAAAGCTGATATTGAAAATAAAATTTTAAAAAGTGAAATAGAATTTCAGACGAGAAATAATCAGTACTTAATAATTATCTCTATAATAACTCTATTTATTATTATACTTTTAATTTCAAAATTTAGAGCACAAAAGAAATCAAATAATCTATTAAATGAGCTTAATAGTTCTAAAGATAAGTTTTTTTCCATTTTGGCACACGATTTAAAAAATCCATTTCAAGGATTACTTGGTTACACGGAAATACTAAATACTGAATATGATACTCTAACCCAAGGGGAAGTTAAAGAATCAATTGAATCTCTCTATAGCGTTACAAGAAATGTATATAGTTTACTTGAAGGTTTGCTAGAATGGTCACGAGCACAAACTGGACGTATGGAATATAATCCTACTCTTTTTAAACTCTCTGAAGAGGCAGTAAAAGTTGTTGATTTGTCTAAAGAGAACGCTTCATTTAAACAGATTTCATTAACATCAGAAATTAATGATACAACAATGGTTTTTGCTGATAGAAATATGATTAGTACTATTCTACGAAATCTTGTTGCCAATGCAATAAAATTCACTAATAGTGGAAGCTTTGTTAAAATAACTGCAACTACAAGCAAGGAAGAAGTAGAAATCACTGTTCTTGATAAAGGAATAGGAATGAGTCAAGAAGAATTAGATAGTCTTTTCCGGATTGATATTCATCATACAACTCTTGGAACAAATGGTGAAGAAGGAACAGGAGTTGGATTAATTCTGTGCAAAGAATTAGTTCAAAATAATGGTGGAAAAATATGGGCAGAAAGTGAATTAGGGAAAGGAAGTAAATTTATTTTCACACTCCCAATTTCAAAAAAAAAATGACCGATTCAACAATTTACGCATCCACGGTCAATTAGAAATTTTCGGTTTTTATAATTTCATCGTAAGACCAATTCCAGCTGTGCCACTACTCACTTTACCACCACCTGCTTCAATATACACGCCCCATTTTGGGCTCCAGAAATAACGTCCACCAACTTGAAGACCAAAATCAAGGTCGTTGCCATTATTGTCTAATCCAAGAGCATATCCTAAATTTGCACCTGCATAAACATCCATTCCGAAGGTAAACCAATAAGTTGATCTAAATAATAATTTGCTTTTAAACCTACTGTTAGATAATCAAGATTTAAATTAGAAGCTGCTGCTAGTGCAATAGTGATTTCTGTTGCTACTGGAATTTCATAGCTGACACCAATAATACCAAAATTCAGCTGCTTAGTTGCTTGTGCAACAGAAATTGTTGAGAATATACCTAAGATAAATATTACTATAAATAGTTTTTTCAATTTGCAATCCTACATTGTTTGTTATTGTAAATATTTTGTGACACCAAGTATAATTAAAATAATACATTATATCTATTTAAAGATATTCGACAAATGCACTTCTGAAAAATATAATTATTTTTGGATGCTTAAAAATTCTTATAAAAAAAGCGGTCTCTTCCGAAAACCGCCTTTAAAATAACAACGAATATATGTTAACAGTTAAACTAAATTATTAACACTAATCCATTTCCTGCAGACTATTAGTTACGAATTAAAAGAACACCATTGGCATCTTCTCTAATCTCGGTAAACCATTCGGCACCAGTGATCTCAGCAAATGCTCCTGTACCATCCATTGTAGAAACCACTCTGTACTGAACACCTTCTGGGGGTGGAGTTGCTCCAATTAGATTAACATTCAACTTGCCGTTAAGGGCAACTCTACCAGTTTCAAACACAAGGCGTTCTGCAGGAATAAGATCATTATTCTTATCAATATCAATCAGAACATTGAAAGTAGAATCAATAATTACTGCTCCCTGAATACTCATATATGCCAAGGCACCGTCGGCGTCTACCTCAATAGTACCGGACAAGAGAGCAGAAGTCGCTTCGGGAACTTGGAGCATACGGTAATGAACTTCATTTTCAGTATTAGTACTTCCTCCAACAATCTTTCCACTTTTCTGAAGTTCAAAAGCACCCTTAACTGTAAGAACACCTTCATTAAGGTTCATTGTTCCCGCACAGGAAAAATCCGTTTCGACTGTTAAAGAACCTGTACCTTTTTTCGTAAAAGTATCGGTAATAATTATTGCAGACTGCATATCGCCTTCACCTTTTTTGATATTTCCACCACCAGTGTGTGTCCATTGGGCATTTCGCATTATGTGTAATTGTGCACCCTTTTGAAGAATAAGGTCAAGCAATGATTCTGTTTCCAATGTACGGTGAATCTCAAAAATTCTTTCAGAAATCTTCTTATAGCCTGTACCTTCAAGAATAGCATCCCCATGTATCATGACTGTTCCGGCACCATTTATGCCCCCAGCATGCCAAAGGAGAGAATTCAAAATAGTTAGGTCTCCAGGTCCTGTGATGCTATTTTCAGTTTGCCATGAATCAAGAATAATATTTTTTATTTTGATTTCATCACCGGTCTGTTCACCCAATGTGATACTACCACCAATCTCGAATATCCCCTCACCTCTATTGTAGAAGGGGAGACGAATTAACGTAGTGCCTGATTGATGTAGCTCTGCGCCCTCATTAATAGTAATTACATTTGACAGATTGCCACCTCTTATATGCAGACTGCCACTTTCAACATTTATATAGCCATTGGACACAAAAGAATCTTCCTCACTGCTATTTATCGAGGCATCACCAATTCCGTTACTTTTTACAATATCACCTGAGTTCAAAATTTTCCCACCAGCAAAGGTCTTCAGCCATGCATCGTCAGTCTGAAAATCAACCTTACCTGAATTTTCTAAAGTGCCTCCATTTATATTGATAATTACACCGGATACGATGGCTAAAACACCTATATTATCAAGCTTAGCTTTGAGCGAGAGTTGTGAATCATCGCCACCACTACCTGCATGAACTTCGGCATTGCGCTCAATCACCATTGTGCCTGTACCTGTTATTTCACCGTCTTTCCATTCTACTTTATCAGTTATTTTCACTGTTCCATTGATCTGCAGCTCTGCACCACCGGTTAATATTCCCTCTTCAATAGTAAGTAGGTTAGCGCCAGTTGCCAGTTTTTGAGTACCGGTTGTCGCACCCAAAGTGATGTGGCTAATTGTTATATCAGAGGTAATAGTAACAGTATAATTACCTTCAAGAGTAATCGCCACTGTATCATCATCTTCTGGAACTACGCCTGTACTCCAATTTGTTGCTTCATTCCAGTCACCACTCTTTGCAGATACCCACCATATCTCTGGCACCACATCCAAATCGACTTTAACCTCTGCAGTATCAGATTTTTCACCTGCGGTCACATAAATATTAGCATTGCCAAGTCCTGTAGCTTCAGCCATACCATCTGAGCCAATCATAACGACTTCTTCGTTACTGCTCGCCCATGATAAACTTGTACTAACTTCCCCACCAGTTTCGTCATAAGCTTTTGCTGTAAATTGTTTGTTTTGTCCAATTGCATTAAAAGTTACCTCAGCTGGCTCAATTATTACTGAGTTAACTGGCTTTTCAGATGGTGATACTGGATCATCATCACTACATGAAACAAATGTTATGATTGATAATACAATTAGAAAGATTTTTAATTTTTGCATTTTTTACTCCATTATAGTTTTGAAATAATTAATCATAACTCATAGTTATACTATTTGATATTGGAAAAAATACATAATTTACAATTCAAAAGGATAAATCACTTTCCAATCATTTTTCATATCAACAACTGTCCAACCTTTTTTATTTGCTTCATCCAACCCTTTATCTAATTTACCAATATGCGATTCTCTATCATATGCCCACTCACGAACAGAATCTGTATGGTGAACATAGAGCATAAAATTTGGTTTATCATTAGATGAAGTCCATTGTAGCATTTGCAAATCTCCATCAGAATTACCAAAGGCAGCAATTGGTTTTTTTCCAATAAATTTATTTATTGCAACTGGTTTTCCAGCTTTATCGTTATTGAATTCTACTTCAGGCAATCTTAAAATTACTTCTTTACCATTTTGGATTTCAAACTTAGTTTTAAAAGAACTACCAACAACTTGCTCTGCGGGTATGCCATATAATACTTCAGTTAGGGGTCTCATAAATCCAAGTCCCCCACCAGAAACAATAAATGTTTTAAATTCATTTGCTCTCAAATACTCTAATACTTCAAGCATAGGTTGATATATTAAGTCAGTGTATGGTCTATTTAAAATAGGATGTTTAGCAGTAGCGACCCAATCTTTTACTATTTGAGCAAACTCTATGGAAGTAGTTCCTGAGTGTGTTGCTACAAGTATTTTTATTAGACCCTCTTCTCCTGCTTCAGCTAAAGCCTTTTTATTATTTTCAAGAACCGCTTTAAATGGCTGTTCCTTTTTCCATTCTGGATGTTCTTCTGCCATAGATTTAACCCTATCCAAAGCAAACGCAAATTGGAAATAGATTGGTTGCTCACTCCAAAGAGTTCCATCATTATCAAATGTTGCAATGCGGTCTTCGGGTTTAACATAATTTGGTGAGTTTTGGTCTGTTACATCTTCAACAAATTTAATTATTGAAGTTTTTGCACTTCCTTCATTCCATGAAGCTAAATAGTTTTCTGTTTTTTCATCTACTTTTTTACTACAGCCTACAGCAACAAATAGAATTGCTATTAACCCAATTACTAACTTTTTAATATTTAACATCTCAGTACCTTTTCTCTATTATTTATACACACTTTGTTTCCTTGGATTAAGAGAAGGAATAACATCCTTCTTCCTACTATCTTTTTTTATTCTTAATAATTTGTCTCTACTTTCGCTTACAACTTTTAGTAACTCTTTACAATCACATATTTTACTACTCTTATCTGTACTACTCTTACCAAACAAAATTTCATCCAGTTGCTCAATATATTTATTTAGTTCCACATTGTTCGTGATCTCTGCTAATTTTTTAAAAGAATAATTTTCACCGTTTTCTGAAATTCTACTTAGCCAATTGGAGAATGAAACCTTCACTAAACTAAAATCTTTACCAATACATGCAGATTTAAATTTATTGTAATATGCTTCCTCCGAATTCTCTTTCGCTTCTTTTCTCTTTTTAATATCCCTTGTAATTCTGAGAAAAAAGTTTTTAGAAATCGAATACTTTCTATCAATAAAAAATAATACTAGAAGAAATAAAAATACTCCTACTAAATATTTACTTGGATAATTACTTTCAGTATTACTAACAGGAGTAGTTGCAAGTGTATCTTCAGGTATTGCAATTTCAGAGATGTAATTTTTATTTGAATCAGCATGAAATTTAACAGCTTTAATTTTTGATATGCTAATTCTGTTTCTATTTAAATTCCACCATTTAATTTCAATCTCTGGCAGCTCGTAATCTCCAGGATTTTGTATAAAATAAGAGACCTTATCTATTCTATATCCACCAGTAAATCCAATACGATTGGCACTTTTATTCTTCACTTCAGCAGGTTTATGATAAATTGTCAATCCTTCTAAGGAGTCAAATTGAATTGGAGGAATAAACATTGCCATTGTGTTTTTCACATCAACTGTAATTGTTCTGCTAAACGAATCCCCCACTTTTAACTCAGTAAGTTTTCTATCAATTTTTTGATTAACCTTTAGTTGTGATGTTGCCAAAAAGTAATCCATCGATTTTGCTTCTTCTGGAATTACAGCATTAAACTTATATTGAGGCAAAGGAACATTTGTCTTTGGTGATTTTTTAATTCCACCAAGTGAATAAATAATTTCAACATTAGCATTGGGTAATTTATACTCTTTCTCTTCTTGAGGATAAATCAAATATGTCCGAGATATTCCTGACCATGTTTCACCATCAATTGTTTGTGTAACATTTTCTGCTCGCTCTTCTGGAAGGATTGAAATTGCACCAGGTATTTCTATATGAGGAAAATCAGGAGCACCCAACAACCAAGTAGGAACAACTACAGAGACTTTAACATTTACTGCTTGACCAACAATCACAGTTTTTGGTGAAATTGAAACAAATAATTTAGCCTTTTGGACTTGTGCGAAAAGAGAGATGTGAGAAATCATCAACAAAAATAATATAAAACCAATTGCCATATTTTTTAATCGGTAATTAATCATTTACTTTTCTTACTCTCTGTTTGTTGATAGAATTTTCTTTGTAAAAATTCCGCTGGTGATGTTTGAATATTTCTCATCCAAATATCTGCCATTTTCTCTTTTTTAATTTTTAATTTATCAATTTCCCCTTCTTTCCCCTTATCATTATCCTTATCAAATACTATCTCATCTGGTGTATAGTGAGTGTCAGGGCTTCGTTCATCATCTTCTTTCTTTTTAGCTTCTTCTATCTTTCTAATTATCTCTTCAATCAGTTTCAAATTATATTCAGCCTCATGAAAATCATTTTTCTGAGCTATAGCTTCTTTATAACTATCCTTTCCCAACTCGTAATTTTTAATCTGTGCATAAGAATTTCCAAGATAAAAATTACTTTCTGAATTATTCATCATTGCAAATTGACTAATTGCATCTTCATATTTTTCAGATTTGTAATATGATATTCCCTTCCACATATTATCTTCAAATTTATCTGCTGCCTTTTCGTACTCACCCTCTTCAAAATAATATCGTCCTTGCTGGTCGTTCGTCATCCAAAGATTCCAAAACAACTCATAATTCTTAGTTTCAATACTATCTTTAACAGTTGTAGTATTCAATGTATCTTGTGCATTTATTGAGTTCACATTAAACGACAAATAGAACAAAACAAATGCAACCCACTTTACTAACCAACCTTTTCTGAACCAGAAAAGCATTAGAATCACAAGAGGGAATAATAAATAATATCCATATTCAATCCACTGGGTTTTAGCTTCAACTTGCTGAGTTATTTGTAAATGAGTTTGGATATTTCTTTGTATCCATTCAACATCACTATTATCAATAGTTATAGTAGTTACTGGAATGTTATAATCATCCCTCAGTTGCTTTAAACTTTCAACATTCAGTTTTGCAATTCTTCTACTTCCATTTTTATTCAATCTAAATCTATTACTACCCATTGTTATTGGACCACCCTTGGATGTTCCAACAGCCAGAACAATTACTTGGTTTCTACTTGAATCAGATATTTCAGAGATAGCATTAAATGATTTTTTTTCAATTTCATCAGTTATAAATAAAATAGTTCCAGGCACTTCTTCATCTGATAGATATTCTGTAACCACATCAAGTACTTCTAATGTATTGCTTCCATCGTTTGGCATTAGGCTACTTGTGAGTGAAGATAAAAACAATTCAATTATTTTTGAATCTGTAGTTAACGGAAGCACCATATGTGCGGAGCCTGCATAAACAAATAGTGCAGTTCTTGCCCCTGGTCTTAGTTTCAATAATTCTCTAATTTTCTGCTTCGAACGTTCAAGTCTCCTTGGACTAATATCAATAGCATCCATCGATTCCGAAAGACTTAAAACTATTGTAAGTGGTGCTTTATCTTCAGTAAATGGCGGGAGTTCCCTTTTCCAAGTTGGACCAGCAACAGCAATTGTTCCAACAACTATAATAATAATTATCATATGAATTGGTTTGAAAGACCATTTCTTCTTAGTTCCAATAAGTAAATGCTTTAGCAAGTGAGGAGCTACAAATTTTTGATAACGCTCCAATACATTTTGGCTCTTTTGAAATTGCCAAAATAATAACAGTGCAACTGGAATGAGCAACAACCACAATGGTCTTAAAAAATGGAAATATGTTAATTGTTCAATCATACGTTTGTTATACAGTTCCTTCAGTTACGTCTTTGTTATTACTTGAAAGTCTTTTTAGCAATACTAATAAAAACAGTATAAAATGATAAGCCGTTAAAAGAGAAATTGCCAAGCCTATTGGATAGAAAAACAAAGGGTGTTTAGGGCGATAACTCTGCGACTCATAATTCTGTGGATTTAATTCATCCAATGTTTTGTAAATGGTTTGCAGTCCCTTTGTATCCTCACCTCTAAAAAATTTTCCTCCAGTTGAATTTGCAATTTTTTTAATTACATCTAAGTCAACTTTGTTTTCACCATTTGCGTTGGGATCACCAATTCCGATTGTGTGAATAATTATTCCATTTTGTTCTGCAATTTCAGCTGCTTTTAAAGGAGGCATTTTGCTTCCAGTATCATTTCCATCTGTGAGTAAAATCATTACTCTTTCATCGACATTGCTCTCTTCAAACAATTTTATTCCAAGACCAATTGCATCACCAATTACAGTTTGTGGTCCAGCCATGCCAGTCTCAGCTTGGTTTAAGAGCAATCTACAAGTCTTATGATCTAACGTAAATGGAACTTGTGGATATGCACCTCCGCCAAAAAGGATTAATCCAATTCTATCTCCTTTCCGTTTTGTAATAAAATCATCCAAGACTAACTTAACAGCTTCAAGTCTGTCAATTCTATTTCCAAGTGCATCTTTGTAATCTCTTGCGTCCATTGATTGTGATATATCAACCGCTAACAGTAAATCTCTTGCCGATTCAATTTTTACTATTGGATCATCAACCCACTGTGGTTTTGCAATGGCTGCAATTAACAAAATCCATATAATTGGAGCTAATAATTTTTGCAGTAGATTTAACTTATTTATAACAGCACCTTGTGAGGGCTTAATTCCAGTTGCTGATGAAATCTCTTCAAAGAATGGAATTCTGATTGATTCTTGCTTCTCTTTATATGCAGGAAGTATTAACCAAATAATTATTGGTAATGGTAGTAACAGAAACATCCATATGTATTCAAATTCAAGCATTATGTTTCTTTATCCATTCCGATATTAGATTAATTAAATTTTTAATTTCACCTTGCTGGTATTGGTCAATTCTGGTTTGCGAAGAATATCCAAAGTCAATAAACAGACTTCCTGCATCGCTACTAAACCCGTTCCCTTTGTATGATTTATTAAGAAATTCCAACCAAGTTTCTCCACTTAATGAAGCAATCTCATTTCTATCTAAAAAAGCTAAAGCAACTCGCTTAACAAGTTCAGGTATTTCCTCGTATGTTTTTTCACTTTTAATTTTGGATAACTCAGTTAATGCAACTCTTCTATATTTATTATTCTGGTAATGTTTGTATTGCTTCCATAAAAAGAAAAGAATAAGAACTACAATTACACCAAACAAAACATACCATGCTGGAGTTTGTGGGAAATAGCTAATCGCCTCTGGCAGAGCTATCTCTTTTAATTTTGCTAATTCTTTCGCTTCCATTATTTATTGATTCCCAAAGTGCATACGTAATTGTTCACCAATATCATCTACATTATTAATTCTAAAAATTGGAATTCCAATTTCTTTTAAAACTGTATCAACATTTTTTAATCGTTCATTTGCAAATTGTGAAATTGGAGACTGTGTTTTTTTGTTTTCGAAATTAACTTCTATTTGTAATTCATTTTCGCTAAAAACAAACTTGCCATCACTCGGCATATCAATTGCTACAGTGTCATAAACTAAAAATGAGACTACATCATTATGCTCTGCTATGTTCATTAAATGCTTTTTAGAATTATCATCCAATCCATGAAAATCACTAATAACCACAACCAGATAATCGTGCGTGGCTATTCTTGAAACATGTTCTAATACTTTGTTTAACATTTGTGGATTAGGTGCAATTCCAGACGAAACATTTAAATTATTACTAAACTCTTCAATATCTCTAAATATCAAGCTGGCATTGGCTTTACTTCTTTTGGGTTTTATCTCTTTGAATTCAGAATCGTTAAAAACAACACTTCCAACTTTATCATCAGAGTTTAGTATTCTCCAAGTAGCAAGTGCAGATAGGTTTGCAGCAGTTACAGATTTCATATCCTTCTTGGTGCCAAAGAACATTGATATTCTCTGATCACAAATAATTATTGCTGGATGGTCTTTCTCTTCTGTATAAACACGAACATGAGGTTTCTGTGTGCGTGCAGTTACTTTCCAATCAATATTGCGTATGTCATCTCCAGGCAAGTAGCCCCTAAGCTCCTCAAAGTTTAACCCACGTCCTCTAAGCCGAGAAGCATGGCGACCACTAAGAACAGATTGAATTGGCTGATGTGGTAAAAAACTAAAACCCTCAGCTTTTAATTGCAGCTTAATCAATTCTTCTAAAGAGACGTATATACCTGTATTTAAATTTAAATCTGTCATTTTATTAATTATTGTCATTCCTGCTTTATGCCGGAATCTTTAACAGTATGCTAAATATGTTTTAAGCTACTGCAACAACTTTTACAATTTCATCAATTACCATATCTGTAGTTAAGCCCTTAGCTGTGGCTTCATAAGTTAATGCAATTCTGTGACGTAACACATCGTATATTATTGACTGAACATCTTCAGGTGTTACGTGGTCTCTTCCGTCTAGCCAAGCATTAACACGAGAGCTTTTATCTAATGCAATCGTTCCACGAGGACTTGCACCAATTTTAATCCACTCAGCTAATTGCTCGCTATACTCTTTAGGGAAACGTGTAGCATTTATTAGTTGAACAAGATATTTTTCAATATTCGGAGATGAATAAACTTCTGCAATCTCTTTACGTGCAGCAAAAATATCTTCTTCTTTTATTAATTCACTTTGCTCAGATTTTTGGTCAGCCTTATTTTTTGATTCCATACGAACCAATTTTAATATTTCTTCTTCTGCTTCAACACTTGGATAATCAATTATTACTTTCATCAAAAATCTATCCATTTGTGCTTCAGGTAGAGGGTATGTTCCCTCTTGCTCAATAGGATTTTGTGTTGCCAATACCATAAAGAGTTCTGGTAGTTTATGCACAGTTCCAGCAACGGTTATTTGCCTCTCTTCCATTGCTTCTAAAAGTGCAGCTTGAACTTTTGCAGGGGCACGGTTAATTTCGTCGGCAAGAATTAAGTTTCCAAACAAAGGGCCTTCGACAAATTTAAATTTTCCAGTTCCTCCCTCGGAATAATAAATTTCAGAGCCAGTAATATCTGAAGGCAAAAGATCTGGGGTAAATTGAATTCTACTAAAATCTGTATTCAGATTTTCAGCCATACTTTTAATTGCCCTTGTCTTTGCAAGGCCTGGTAAACCTTCCAAAAGTAAATTTCCATTTGCTAATAGAACAATAATAAGTTTTTTTACAATTTCATCCTGCCCTATAATGGATTTAGATATTTCTGTTTTTAACAAATTGATTTTTTCTAAACTATTCATCTTTTGCCTTTTGTTGAATTCAATTTATTTGTATTTGAAATTTTTTATACCTCTATGTAATAATACAAAATAAAATTCGGTTAAATAATTAATAAAAGAAATGCCACATAAATATGTGGCATTAAAATAAAATTACAACCAGTTTTTTAATTGTTTCCAGGAGTTGTTAATTGTTCCATCACATTATCTAAATTGAAAGATGCTGCTTTCATTCTTGGCGGGTACTCTTTAAACGTACTTAAAAATTCACCGACATATCCTGCTGCAGGTAACAGTAAAAATGCATGGTCTAAATACCAATCCCAATAAGTATTTGAAGTAACTGTTGCAAATTCATACGGGTCTCTTCTTAAATTGTATAATAGAGGCATTCGCAAAGTAACAAAAGGTTCACCCCAAACAGCAAGTGTTCCGGTAGAGCGTTGTTCCATAAAAATAACTTTCCAGTCGTTGTAGCGTAAAGCGGTTAAATCACCATCGTCAGAAAAGTAAAAAAGTTCTTTTCTTCTACCTTCTTTTTCTTCTCCGGTAAGATGGGGTAACATATTATAACCATCTAAATGTACTTTATAGGTTTTGTCTCCAATAGTTTTGCCTTTCAACAATTCATCTTTAACATTATCGTTTCCGGCAGCCGCGAGGAAAGTTGGCATCCAATCCAGTCCCGAAATAATTTTGTTAGAAACAGAACCAGCTTCAATATGATTAGGCCAACGCACCATCGATGGTGTTCTCCATCCACCTTCCCAGTTTGTATTTTTCTCTCCACGGAAAGAACTTACAGCAGCATCTGGCCAAGTATTTTTATGTGGACCATTATCTGTTCCGTATTGAACAATAGTATTTTCAGTAACACCAAGTTCATCAAGTAAATCGAGCAACTGACCAACATGCATATCGTGCTCAACCATTCCATCACCATATTCGTTTTGTCCTGAAATACCTCTAAGTTCAGGTTTTACGTGTGTACGAAAGTGCATTCTTGTTCCGTTCCACCAAACAAAGAAAGGTTTATCCGATTTAACTGCAGCAGTTATAAATTTCTTAGCAGCTTCAATTGATTCATCATCAATTGTTTCCATTCTTTTTTTAGTTAATGGGCCAGTATCTTCAATTTTTCCATCAGCATAAGAATGAATAACTCCTCTTGGTCCAAATTTCTTTTTAAAATTAGGATATTCTTTTGGATCTGGGTAATCAGGTAATTCTGGTTCTTCTTCTGCGTTTAAGTGATATAGGTTTCCGTAGAATTCATCAAAGCCATGATTAGTGGGAAGGTGTTCGTCGCCATCGCCAAGATGGTTTTTACCAAACTGACCTGTTTTGTAACCGAGTGGTTTTAACAACTCTGCAATGGTAGGGTCTTTTTCGTTGATACCCTCTTTTGCACCAGGCATTCCAACTTTGCTTAATCCTGTGCGGAACACACTTTGACCCAGTATAAATGTAGAACGCCCAGCTGTACAACTTTGCTCTGAATAATAATCAGTAAAAATCATACCTTCATCTGCAACACGATCAATGTTTGGAGTTCTGTAACCCACCATCCCCATTGTATAAGCACTAATATTAGCCCTTCCAATGTCATCACCCCAGATAACCAGAATGTTTGGTTTATCTTGTGCAAGAATACTTACACTAAATAAAATTGTTAAAATTAAAATTGTTTTTT
>CBDUTO010000078.1:0-20689 GCA_965370315.1 uncultured Melioribacteraceae bacterium | reverse complement strand
GGAATATCAAATAATTTTGATGAGTATCCTACTAGACCAGGTTTAGCATTTGACAACTATTACCCCGCTGAAGGAGTTTATGGGACTATTGTTTATGAAGATCTATGGCCATACAAAGGTGATTACGATTTTAACGATTTGGTTATTGACTACAATTTTAATCAATTAACTAATTCATCAAATGAAATTGTGGCAATTAAATGTTTGTTTGCAGTTAAAGCAATTGGTGCAACATTTCACAATGCATTTGGTCTTTCTATAAATACACCCCCTGGAAATGTGTATTCTGTAACCGGACAGTTAAATTCTATAGGATATTTAAATATAGCTTCAAATGGAACAGAAAATGGACAAAGTAAGGCTGTAATAATTTTATTTGATGATGCTTTTAATGCATTGCCATATCCAGGATCTGGGATTTGTGTAAATACTTATTCTGAATACGTTTACGTAACACCTCAAACTTATGAAGTTGAAATATATTTTAACAATCCTATTACATTTGAAGAAATTGGGACCCCACCATACAATCCATTTATTATCATTGATCGAAACAGAGGTGTGGAAGTTCATTTACCGAATTATCCACCAACAGATTTAGCCAATGCAGCATACTTGGGAACTGGTGATGATAATTCTGATGCTGGCGCAAACAAGTATTATGTGTCTGACCAATATTTACCTTGGGCAATCAATTTACCTGCAAGCTTTAATTATGCTAAAGAAAAAGAGGATATAAGAGAAGCACATCTTATGTTTGATATCTGGGCTACTAGCGGTGGCTATACATATATGGATTGGTATGAGAGTAAAGGTGGCTACAGAAACTCTAACAAAATCTATAATAAATAATTATGAGAAGCTATTATGAAAAAGAAAATATTAATAATCGACGATAAAGCTGAATTCAGAATACTTCTAAAAATAATTCTCTCTGAAAATTATATAGTACAATCTGTACAAGATACTTTACATGCTCTTACATTACTGCAAAACGGTTTCAAACCCAATCTTATTATTAGTAATGATGCAGAACAGCTAAGTGTTGAAAATCAATTACAACAAAATGGAATTTTTGAAAATATTCCAATATTAAATTCATTAAACATCCGAAACTCTTACAGTAAAACTGAATTCATTGAAGCTACAACTGGAAATTACATGAACGAATTATTGATTAAATTTTTAACAATAAACTTAATAGGATGATATCATGAAAAAGAAAATACTACTCGTTGACGATAAATTTGAATTCAGAATGCTTGTAAAAATTATACTATCAGATAAATATGATGTGTATTCTGTTGAAGACGGTTTTGAGGCACTTGCACTCTTACAAACTGGATATATCCCTGATCTCATAATAAGCGATTTAATGATGCCGAAAATTGATGGGATGTCGTTTGTATCAAAATTAAAAGATAGTGGGCTTTTTAACCACATCCCAGTAATTATATTATCGAATATTGATAAAAGTTATAACAAAATTGAACTTTTTCAAGCTGGTGCTAATGATTATTTAATTAAGCCCTTTAACCCAGGGGAATTAGAAATAAGAATTGAAAATCAATTAAACTAAAAAAAGATAAGACTATGAAAACTACATACTTATACATCGGAACAAATAACTTAATAAAAAATAAATTTTTGAAATACTCAAATTATATTGAATTATTATCTGAGAATAATGCATTTGCTGCAATTAAAAAACTGCAGTCTAACTATGATATTAAAATTGTGATTTTCGAAGTTAAAGATGCTTCTCTGAACACTAGAAACACTATCAAATTTATTAGCGAAAATATAGATAGCAAGGTGATATTTTTGCTAATTGCCCAATCCAAGTATCAGCAAGATAAATTATTTTTAAACGGAGTTGATGATATATTTCTGGATGATTTCAGTTTTGAAAAATTAAAAAGAAGGGTTGAGTTCCTAATACTCAACAAACACAAATTACCAAAACCTAATTCAGATAATAATACTTTACTGAAAATTCCAAGATGGAAACGTTTGGTTGATATTACTTTTTCACTTATAGCAATAATTCTTTTATCGCCTGTTTTATTATTAATTGCCATATTTATTCGCCTGGAATCTAAAGGGAAAATCTTTTATGCAGCACAACGTGTTGGAACAAATTATAAAGTTTTCAATTTTTATAAATTCCGTTCAATGTACATTGGCTCTGATAAAAAAGTAGAAAGCTTAATGGTACAAAATCAATATTCACAAAGTGGGGGGGAAACTGCAAATAAACAAATTAGTAGTGAGTTTCCTACTGGAAGTGCAATATTATTTGGTGAAGAAGGAATGATTTCAGAGAAAGAATTTTTGGTTAAGAAGAAAGAAAGGCAAGAGAAAGCTTTTTTCAAAATTGTAAATGACCCCCGAATCACCAAAGTCGGAAGATTTATACGTAACACTAGTCTTGATGAATTACCTCAGCTATTTAATATTCTGAAAGGTGATATGTCAATAGTCGGTAATAGACCACTCCCTTTGTATGAAGCAGAAATGCTAACATCTGATCGCTGGGCAAAAAGATTTTTGGGTCCAGCAGGATTAACTGGACTATGGCAAGTCACCAAAAGAGGTTGTGCTAATAAAATGTCAGCAGATGAACGAAAACAATTAGATATAGAGTATATTCAAAAATTTTCATTTTTATATGATTTGAAAATTATGATTAAAACTATTCCAGCAATGCTTCAACGCGAAAATGTATAAATGGTGTTTCTATGAAAAACTATTATTTAAGTATTATTATTATAAGTTTTACGTTTGGATCAATATTTGCTCAAAACGATGAGTTTACAAAATCACCAAGTTCGATATCTGAACTAAATTCTGGATCGATCATTCCTAAGTTATTGTATATACCAACTTTAGAATTGATGATTGATTTTGCATTATTACATTCTCCAATAGTAAAAGCTAAACAAAAAGAAGTTGATATTGCACGACATGAACTTAGTGTTACAAGCAAACAGTGGATGGATTATATCCACCTTGAAGGGCATGCATATTACGGTTTGTCTGATCAAGTAGTTCTAAATGGACAATCAATACCAGGCGCTTCGAGCACCGGAATGTATTCAAAGAATGAACAACTGAGGTATTTCGCCGGAATTGGTGTAAGACTTCCGTTATCTTCAATTTTCAGCAGATCGGATGAAATAGATATTGATCGGCTTAATATTGAACAAGCGAATTATATTTTGGAAGAATTGGAGGAGAATGTTACGAGAACAGTTATTAAAGAATATTACAATTTACTCTATCTGCAAGAGAGTATGGAAACATTTCTTGATATGTTCAAAACGTTAGAAATTAGTTATTTAAAGGCTAAAAAAGATTTAGAAAATGGAAGAATTGATCTGGAAATTTTTGCAAAGTTGGTTGCATCGCTTGGAAATGCAAAAGACGCATATTATAAGTCCAAAAATTCATATTTCGCTCAGTATTTAAGTTTAGAAAATATTGTAGGAATCTCATTTAATGAAGGGATATTGTAATGACTATTTATCATTTTGTTAAAATATTGCTATTAAATTTGAGATATATAATTTTGATACCACTATGTTCAGGTATATTGATATACGTACTAACAATTGATCAGCCTCGTAAGTACTCTGCCCACACAAATATTTTTACTGGTATCACTTCAAATAGTTCAATTGCTGATATGAACAACAACAGAGTAGACTTTTTTGCGATTCAAAATGACTTTAATAACATGATCTCTATAATACTTTCGCATAGTGTGCTTGAAGAGACAAGTTTGAGACTATTTACTAGCCACTTGATGATTGATGAACCTTCTCCAGAGATTATCTCTAATGAATCATTCCAAGATTTGAAGGAAATTGTTCCAGACGAAATAAAAAAATTAATTGTTGCAAATGACTTTGAACAGAGTTATCAAAATATTCAAAATTCAATGGAACAAGATAGGAACAATTTCATTTATGGTCTTATTAATTTTGTTCATCCTCACTATAGCATAGAAGCTTTGTCAGAAATTAAAGTTGAAAGACAAAGTACTAGCGATATTATTCAAATTTCATATGAGTCAGATGACCCTGGCATTTGCTATAATACAATAAAAACAATAACTAAAGTGTTTTTTAAAAAGCATTATGCATTACAACAAAACCAAACATTTGCCGCTGTTGATTATTTTGAAAAACAGTTAGAAAATGCAACTAATAAACTTAATGAAACAGAAGAACGCTTACTTAAATTTAATTCAAAAAATAACATTATTAACTATTACGAACAAACAAAACATATCTCATTGCAACAAGAAATAATTGATGTAAAGCTTCAAGATATCCGATTAGAATATGAAGCATCAAAAGCTGTTTTAGCTAAACTTGAAACAGAAATTGAAATCAGTTTTAATATCAATTTAAGTAATAAAGAGATACTTTCAATTCGTGAAAAATTAATTAAAGTCAATCAAGAACTTACGCTATCCGAATTTAAAGGAGGAAGAGGGAAAGAATATAAAGCACTTCTATCAGAAATGAATAAGTTGGAATTGCAGTTGGAAAATAGAATTGATTCCGCATACATATATGATAATAATAGTCAAGGAATTGATATAAAGTATTTATTAAACAATTGGCTTCGAACTGTAAAAGAATACGAAAGTTCAAATGCTCGCCTAATTTCGATGAATAAAAAAAGAAATGAATTTCAGCAAGTATTTAGTAAGTATGCTCCATTAGGGGCTAAATTAAAACGTATAGAGCGTGAAATTAGAGTTAAAGAAGAAGCCTACCTAGAAATTTTACATGATTTAGGATTAGCTCAGTTGAGGCAGCAAAATGCCGATATTAAAGCTAACATGAAAGTTTTAGATAACCCAAGTTTACCAATTAACCCAATGCCTACTAAGCGAAGAATTATTGTAATGGTTGTAAGTTTATTTTCGCTTATCTTCTACGTTTTCGCTCTTTTCATATTTGAATTATTCGATAAAAGAGTTAAAAATATCTCCAAATTAAGAGAATATACAAATCTCGAAGTCCCTGGAGCATTTTGTATTAAAGATTATAAAGATGGATATAATACTGAAGAATTATTGAAACGTTCAGTGAATAATGTTATGGAAAGCATTTTATTTCAGAGACCAATTATTCAAAATAAAAAACCTTTAATCATTCAATTTTTTAGCCACTGGAACAGCGAAGGAAAATCATATATTCTGGATAAAGTTTTAACTGGTTTTGAATTGTCTGGTTACAAATGTTTTAAAATAAATTTCGAATCAATTGAGGAAAACCTTAAAGGAAAAAGTATTTTTAATTATTCAAATTATTCTGAATATCTATCTGAAAATTATGGTGATAATTTTAACACTGCTGATTATTTTTTTGTTGAGGTTCCGGCTCTTTCTGCTAATATCTATAACCCAACAATAATGCAGAGCGCAAATCTTAACTTCCTAATAGTTGACGCCTCCCGCACTTGGTCAACAGCAGATGATTTCCATCTGGGTAAATTAAAAAATATTCTAGATAATAAGTTTGAAGCACTATTAAATAAAACTTTACCAGATAATATGGAAGATATGATTGGCGAAATTCCAAAAGAACGTACTTGGTTAAGAGCATTTGTAAAGAACAAATTACTAAAAAGGTTTATTTAACGATGTTCCAAAAAATTATAAAATATATCATAAAATCGGATAACTTTTATTCATTAGGAGGTAATGTATTAAATAGTTTATTTAGCCTCGTTACTTTTTTTTTAATGGTCCGTCTTCTCAATATGGAGCTATATGGTCGTTGGATTATCTATATAACCATAGCATCATTGTTAGATATGTTTCGATTAGGACTCACAGGTACTGCAGCAATTCGCTTAATATCTACAGCAAGCAGTACGGATAGGAAATTAAGTATTGCCTCATCTTATCAACTTAGTGTTTTTATTACATTTGTTATTAGTATGATTTTTATAGTTGCATATTTCTCATTAAATCCAATATTTCCTGATAGTTACTATTTACCTGTACTCCTTTACTATCCAATTTTAGCTCTTGTTAATACATCCTTCAACCAAGCCACAACCTTGAGCCAGGGCATCGTTAATTTTAAACGAGTTCTCGTTTTAAAAAGTTTAAATGGTGGATTAAGTTTGTTATTCATCGGGACTTATATTTTGCTTGCTGAAGCTACTTTGCAAGGAATAATTTTAATGCACATTTTAGCTAATGCGTTATCAAGTTTATTTTCTATTCTAAAAAAATGGGATGGATTAAAATACTTTTTCCATTTTGATAAGGAATCAATTTTTGAAATATTAAACTTTGGAAAATATGCTACAGCAAGCTTTGTAGGGAGTAACCTTCTTCGTAGTAGCGATACAATAATTATAAGTCTCTCGGCAGCAATGGGTGCAGAAGCAATTGCTATTTATGCAATTCCATTAAAATTTATTGAAGTAGTTGAAATTCCTTTAAGAAGTTTTACTGCCACGGCTTTTCCAAAATTATCAAAAGCCTTAACTGCTGGGAAAGAAAAATTTAACACGCTGCTTTCACAATATATTCTTGGCACCTCCATAATTATGGTCCCAATTCTATTTGGATTGGTCTTCTTTTCCGATTATCTATTACCTTTAATTGGAGGAAGTGAGTACAATGATTCATTAGAAGTTCAAAAATCTATTGTTCAAATTATTATAATTTATATTATAATTCTGCCATTCGATAGATATTCGGGTGTGGCATTATTTGCATTAAATAAACCAGAGATAAATTTTCAAAAAATATTTTTTATGCTATTTTCAAATATAATATTCGATCTAATTGCTGTTTTTGTTTTTCAGTCTCTAATTTTAGTAGCAGTTGCAACTCTACTATTTACTCTTTTAGGTATAATAATCGGATGGTTCCATATTGTTAGAGAGACTGGCTTTTTATTTAGCAAATTTTCTAAAAATGTACTTGCAAATTTTAATGATATCTTTTTAATTATGAAAATATAACGATGACATTAGCCCCAGAAAACAAAATACAACTTCTAGTAAAATTGCTATTTAGCTCATTCCTAATAGCCTGCATGCTTTTATCAATTTTCTTCTTACAAAAAGATAATTTTGCGATTGGAATGGTTTTATTAGCTACTCCTTTTGCTATTGTTTTACTTGGGCTAATTCTTGCTAAACCAATAGTTGGTTTTACTACTTTGCTATTTGCAAATTACTTTGCAATGGGTGTGGCCAGATATATTAAAGGGCCACTTGGATTATCAATCGACATACTACTTGTTCTAACATGGACTGCCCTATTTTTCAGTCAGTTTAATAACAAAGTTGAATGGAAAAAAGGTTGGAATAGTTTAACTGTAGCTGCAATAATATGGTTTGTATATGCATTAGTCCAGCTATTTAATCCTGAGGTAGTGAGCCAAATTGCATGGTTTTATGCAATGCGAGGTGTTTCATTATATTTTGTACTTATAGTTCCTTTAACTTTTATATTATTGGATAACAAAAAGTATCTCGATAAATTTTTAATTTTATGGGCTTGGTTTACTGCTATTGGTGTAATAAAAGGGACGATGCAATATATAATTGGTCCAGATCCTTGGGAACAATATTGGCTTGATACAATTGGTGGTAAAACTCACTTACTATCACAAGGTTTAAGAGTTTTTTCCTTTTTTACTGATTCTGCTACATATGGTGGATCAATGGGTTTTTCAGGTGTAGTATTTTCTATTGTTGCATTAAGCACTAAAGTACGTAAAACTAAAATATTCTATGCAACAATTACCATTATTGCTTTTTATGGTATGTTAATTTCTGGAACTCGGGGAGCTATTGCAGTTCCATTTGCAGGATTTGCACTTTATTCTGTTTTAAGCAAAAAAATTAAATTGATAATAATTGGAGGCATTCTAATTATTAGTGTCTTCTCATTTTTAAGATTTACAACTATCGGGGAGAGTGTTTATGTAATTAGAAGGTTTCGCGGAGGGTTGGATCCTAATAATGCTTCATTATTGGTTCGTAAGGAGAATCAAAAACTGATAGGTGAATATTTGTCATCTCGTCCATTTGGAGGTGGAATTGGATCTGCAGGTAATTGGGGTTTGCGGTTTACTCCAAGTACATTTTTAGCTAAAACTCCAACAGATAGTTGGTATGTACAGATATGGGCTGAACAAGGTATTGTAGGAATTACCCTACATTTAGGTATTCTTATTTTTATTTTATTGAAATGTTCCTTTATAATTATGTTCAGATTAAAGGAGCCTGAATTAAAAGGTAGAGCCATAGCTATGTGTAGCGGGATGTTTGGTATTATGGCTGCATCATATGGAAGCAGTGCTTTAGGACAAGTACCAAACGGATTAATTGTTTACATGAGTATGGCTTTTATTTTTATGATGCCTAAATGGGAACAAGATGATAATCGCAAAAAATCGTTAAGTAGAGAAAAACTTTATTAGCTGATAGATTTTCAAAGTGAATTGATCAATTTATGTTAATTATTATGTCGAAGATGGATCAGTTAGGGTAAAAGGAATGATGGCTAAGATACTTTCAGCCCTCTATTTTAATCAATTAATTACTATTGGAAATTGAATCCATTCATGATTTCTACCAGAGCTATTTCTAAGTGAACAGATTTTTAGTGTTAGACTAAGCTGTTTTTTTTCTAAAATAATCTAATGTGATTTTTAATCCATCGGCTCTATTTACTTTTGGTTCCCATGCTAGAATTCTCTTTGCTCTTGAAATGTCTGGTTTTCTAATTTTAGGATCGTCTGTAGGAAGTTCTTTGTAAACTATTTTGCTTGAGCTACCTATAATCTCTTTCACTTCCTCAGCAAATTCTT
This sequence comes from uncultured Melioribacteraceae bacterium, assembly GCA_965370315.1. Classification (GTDB taxonomy): domain Bacteria; phylum Bacteroidota; class Ignavibacteria; order Ignavibacteriales; family Melioribacteraceae; genus 1-14-2-50-31-20. The sequence continues at coordinate 11,828 of CBDUTO010000078.1, read as the reverse complement.
TTATTGTAATCTCTTCAGGGTTGCCAATATTTACCGGATTTACTTCATCAGACATTAATAATCTGAATATCCCTTCAATTAAATCATCCACATAACAGAAGCTTCTAGTTTGAGATCCATCACCGAATACTGTTATATCTTCTCCCTTTAATGCTTGCGAAACAAATGCTGGAAGAGCTCTACCATCATTTAATCTCATCCTTGAGCCATATGTATTAAAGATTCTAACAATCCTGGTATCAACTCCATGATAGCGATGATAAGCCATTGTCATAGCTTCAGCAAAACGCTTTGCTTCATCGTAAACACCTCTCGGACCAACCGGATTTACATTTCCCCAATATTCTTCATTTTGTGGATGTATTTCAGGATCTCCGTAGACCTCTGAAGTTGATGCAATTAAAAAACGTGCATTCTTTTCAAATGCCAATCCAAGGGCTTTGTGTGTGCCTAGAGAGCCGACTTTTAATGTTTGTATTGGCATCTCGAGATAATCAATTGGACTTGCTGGGGAGGCAAAGTGAAGTACATAATCTACTTTGCCAGGAACATGAATAAAATTAGTTACATCATGTTTAATAAACTGAAAATCATCATTCCCAATTAAATGGTTAATATTTTCTAAACTACCTGTCAATAAATTGTCGAGACAAACAACTTGAATATTATTTGTCAATAATTTTTCACATAGGTGAGAACCTAGGAATCCAGCTCCACCTGTAACAACTGCTCTTTGTTTCATTATATCACCTCGCTTAATTAAAAAATTTTATTTTTCTGCCAATTAAATGCTGATTTAATTATTTCTTCTAAACCAAATTTTGGTTCCCAGTTTAATAGTTTTTTTGCTTTTTTATTATCTGCAATTAATATTGCAGGATCACCAGTTCTTCTTTCAACAATTTCAGAATTTATTTTAACTCCTGAAATATTTTCAACTGTGTTAATTATCTCTTTTACAGAATTTCCAACACTTGTTCCTATATTAATCAATGTAGATGATTTCCCTTCTGATAGATATTGGATACCTTTTAAATGTGCATCGGCAAGATCATTTACATGAATATAATCTCTAATACAAGTTCCATCTTTTGTTGGATAATCATCACCAAATATTTTTATTTTATCTCTATTTCCAAGTGCAGTATCTATAACCAACGGAATTAAATGTGGTTCAGGGTCATGACTTTCACCAATATTTCCGTCAAAATCACAACCAGCTGCATTAAAATATCTCAGAATTAAGTAATTCAGGTTATACGATTTATTATAATCTTTTAATATTAATTCAACTAAATATTTGCTGATCGCATATGGATTAATCGGTTGAGGCGATGTTTCTTCAGATATCGGAATACTATCAGGGTTACCATATATTGAACAAGTGGATGATAAAATGAAGTTTTTAATATATAATTCTCTACAAGTCTCAATCAAATTATAACTTCCCAAAACATTATTTTTAAAATACATTGACGGATTTTGTACTGATTCTCCAACATATGCGAACGCTGCAAAATGAACAACAACATCAATTTTGTATTTGAATAATGTTACCCTAAGTTTTGCTTTATCCAATAGATCAACTTCTTCAAAAATAACATCTTCAGGAATTGCTTCTTTGTGTCCCCTACTTAAATTATCAAGAACAATAATTTTGTAATTCTTCTCTTTTAACAATTTTACAAAATGTGAGCCAATATACCCTGCACCTCCGGTAACTAATATGTAATTGTCGTTCATAATATTATCCCACACCAATTACTTTGCTACGACCAATACTGTAATAATCAAAATTCTCATTTTTCATTTTATCAATTTCAAATACATTTCTGCCATCAAATATTATATTATTTTTCATCTGGGATTTAAGTCTAGCATAATCCGGATTACGAAATTCATTCCATTCAGTTAAAATAAGTAGTGCATCAACATCCTGAGCCGCTGTATAAATATTTGTAGAATATTCAATAGCGCCATTAAAATAGAATTTTGCTGATTCTTTAGCCTCTGGGTCAAAGGCTTTAATATTTGCGCCGAGTTTCTTCAATTCCCTAATAATGTATATTGATGGAGCTTCTCGCATATCATCAGTATTTGGTTTGAACGCAAGACCCCAAATTCCAAAAGTTAATCCTGTAAGGTCATTACCAAATCTTTCAATTATTTTTGATACAATTACTAATTTTTGTTTTTTATTTATTTTGTCAACTAACGAAAGTAAAGAAATTTTAGAATCCACTTCTTCTGATGTTTTAATTAAAGCATTTACGTCTTTAGGAAAGCAAGAACCACCATATCCAATTCCGGGAAATAAAAATCTTTTCCCAATTCTTGAATCTGAGCCCATTCCTTTACGGACTAAGTCAATGTCAGCATCAACTTTTTCGCAGAAGTTTGCTAATTCGTTCATGTAAGTAATCCTCATAGCAAGATAACTATTTGTCGCATATTTGGTAACTTCTGAAGATTCTGTATTCATCCTTAAAATCGGATTACCCTGGCGTACAAAGGGTTCGTAGAGTTCTTCCAATTTATCAAGAGCTTTCTTATTATCAGCTCCTATCACAATTCTATCCGGTTTCATGTAATCTTCAACCGCAAAACCTTCTCGTAAGAACTCAGGATTTGATGCTACATCGAAATTTATTCCACCACTATCCAGAAGATTTTGTTTTACTTTTTGAGCGGTTCCTACGGGAACTGTGCTTTTATTTACAATAATTTTATAAGTATTATTCTCTTTAATTAATGAGCCAATATCGCTAGCTACATTTAGCACATATTGTAAATCTGCAGAACCATCATCACCTTGCGGAGTAGGCAAACAAAGAAAAATAACTTCGCTATTATCCACAGCATATTTCAAATCATTTGTAAAACTCAATCTTTTTTCACGGATGTTTCTTTCGAATAGAACTTCAAGTCCAGGCTCGTATATGGGAACTTTGCCATTTTTCAACTTATTCAGTTTTTCCAAGTTGTTATCAACACAGATAACATTATTTCCCATTTCTGCAAAGCATGTACCAGAAACAAGCCCTACATAACCAGTTCCAATTATTGATATTTTCATTTATTCCTCACTCATACTATTTGTATTTTTTATTTATATCCAATTACTTATACGGAAGATGTATTAATTGTTTTTTTTGAAAAAAATTTCCTTCCTATAGCACCAAATGTTATTGATACAAATGAAAGTATACCTTGCAATAATTCTTTCGCAGGTGATATTTTTGGGAAAAATTTTTGCACCATTTTTTCATTCCAGTAACCAGAAAAGTATTTTAAGTATTCTGGGTTATTGGTATTAATTTCATAATCGATAGTATCTTTCCATTCATATCGCACTGTTATAATATTTGGTTTAGTATCCATTAATATTTTATATCCTACCGAGTTTTTTTGAAGCCAAGTAAGAAACAGAAACCCAAAATCAAGCTTGGTATTAAACCAATATTTCTCTTTATCCACAAGAATCAGTTTATTATCTAATTCCAAGATCAACCATTTATGAGATTTCTTAGGGAACAAATATTCTCCTATTAGGGATGGGACTTCGATATACCCTTTTTTTGCCACTCGCATTTGCTCCGTTAAAAATGCTGCGGGATTCTCAGTATGCTCCAACACTTGATTGCATATTACATAATCAAATTCTTTATCTTCGAAAGGAAGATCTTCACCATCAGCTTGTAAAAATGTTTGGTGTTTCATTACTTTAATATCACTCTGTCTATGATAATTTGAATCAATAAATTTATCTACTACAACTTGTGATTTTGGATGTGGGTTATGTCCTCCACCAACTTCTATAACTTTATCTCGTTTGTTGATATCAAGTTTATATCTCGATCTTGGATTACTGATTTTCATTTTCGCATGTTCCTTAATTATTCTCTTTGGAAGTTCTATATCCAAAACCCATACCAATAAAGATTATTTGAGAAAACGGATGAAATTTGCACTTCTAGGGTGAATTGTGTTTTTCTTCTTCTTCATATTTGAAGAAATAACGAATAGTTCCATCTTCACATTCGAATAATTGTAATGCATATTTTGAAGAATTCCTCAAAAATGTTGTGTTTTTAAGTCTTATTCTATCTGGCATAATGATTGCAAACCAAGGTTAATTAAAACCGGATGAGACAATGAAACTAATGCCCCTTATATCGATAATAACAATAAACTATAAACAAGCAATAGTTACAAACCAACTCCTTGCTTCATTAGATAAAGTTACTTGGCCAATTATTGAAATTATTGTTGTTGACAATAACTCCGGCAAAAAAGATTTGGTCAAATTGAATACCGATTATAGTAGCGTACAATTAATTTGTAATGATAAGAATCTTGGATTTGCTGGAGCAAATAATATTGGTATAAAAGCTTCAAGGGGTGACTATATACTTTTCTTAAATAATGATACTGAGGTTGAACCAAATTTTTTGCAGCCAATAATTGAGATATTTAACAAATGTGAAAATATTGGTGTCGTTAGTCCTAAGATAAAATTTTTTAACCGCCCAAACACAATTCAGTATGCGGGTTATCCAGCTATGAATCCATTTACTCTTCGGATGAATGCAGTTGGTGAGCATAAAATTGATGATGGAACTTACAATAAACCAGTTGAAACACAATATGCACATGGCTGTGCAATGATGGTATCTCGCGAGGTTATTAATAAAGTTGGTTTAATGCCGGAAGAATACTTTTTGTACTATGAAGAGTTGGATTGGTGCTCGGCAATTAGAAAAAATGGTTTTAAAATTTTTGTTCAACCAAATTCTGAAGTTTACCATAAGGAATCACTAACCGTAAAAAAACATAGTCCATTAAAAACTTACTTCATAAATCGAAACCGAATACTATTTATGAGACGCAATTTCAGCTGGTTTTATAGAATAATATCAACTCTCTATCTTCTCTTTATTTCAATTCCAAAAAATGCATTTACATTTCTGATTAAAAGAGAGTTCAAACATTTACAAGCATACATAGACGCAATAATTTGGAATGTATCAAATAAAACAAGAGAACAATGGAAATTTTAAAAAATATATTAATCGTCCCCGAAATAGTGTTTGCTGTTTACTTAGGTTTTGCCACAATTTACTTTTTTGTATTTGCTGTTGCAGCACACTTTTATAGAGAGAAAAAACATACTGGCAAAAGTAAAAGATATAAAGTAGCTCTACTAATTCCTTCATATAAAGAGGATAGCGTAATTGTCGCTACCACAATTTCTGCTCTTAATCATGAAACTGTTAATGCTGATGTAGACACAATTGTAATTGCTGATTCATTGAAAAGTGAAACAATATCAAAAATCAATAAAACTGGGGCAAAAGTTATTCCCGTTTTCTTTGAAAAAAGTACGAAGGCAAAATCAATTAATGAAGCTCTAAATGTAATTAGTAATAAATATGATTATGTAATAATACTTGATGCCGATAACATAATGAAGGAAAATTTTATTGATGAAATACTTGTTAGACTTGAACAAGGGTTTAGAATAATACAGGGTCATAGAACTGCAAAAAACAGTAATACTAATTTTGCTGTTTTAGATGGTTTAAGTGAGAGCGTAAACAACGCCATTTTTAGAACTGGGCATAGAGCAATGGGATTATCATCTTCTATAATTGGTTCTGGATTTGCTTGTGAATACCAATTATTTAAACAACTAATGAAACAAATTGATGCTGTAGGAGGCTTTGACAAGCAACTGGAACTTATTTTAATTGAAAGGAAAATTACAATAGGATATGCAAAAGATGCTATTGTGTATGATGAAAAAGTTCAACAATCCGAGGTTTTTGTTAATCAACGCAGAAGATGGTTATCAGCACAATTTGTCTATTTCAGGAGAAGTATTGGGTATGGATTAATGCATTTTTATAAAAATGGTAATTTCAAGTATATCGAAAAAATACTACAATTTGCATTGCCACCACGCATTTTAACTATTGGATTAACTTTTATAATTGCAGTCATTCATTTTAGTTGGAACTATTTTAATGATGCCTCGTTCAATATTCTTTCTGTTATATGGCTTGGATTATTTTTCCTCTCAATAATTGCCGTTATAATTTCAATACCCATTTCAAAATATAATCTGAATTTGTTTAAGTCATTGTTGTCAATTCCAAAGGGATTTTTATTAACACTATTGGCTCTATTCAAGATAAAAGGAGCAAATCAGAAATTTATTCACACTACACACGGAATTAAAAATTAAAAACTGTAGGAATTATGAAGAGGATAAAAATACTTGAATCGATAAGGGAGGGTAATGTTGGAGGTAGAGAAACTCATGTTTTGGATCTTTGTACAAATTTGGACAAAGAAAGGTTTGAGCCAATTGTTTTATCGTTTACAGCTGGTCCAATGATAGATGAACTTAAACAAAGAAATATTAAAACAAAAATTATTCATACCAAACGTGCTTTTGATTGGACCGTTTGGAATGAGGTTAAGAATTTTATTAAGGATGAAGAGATTGATATCATCCATGCTCACGGTACACGTGCTAATTCCAATTTGTTTTGGGCAGCAAAAAGACTTAAACTTCCATTATTTTATACTGTACACGGTTGGTCATTTCATATTGACCAAAAAGACTATGTGAGAAGAATCAGAGAACTATCTGAAAATTTTCTTACATCAAGATCAGATAAGGTTATTTGTGTATCAAAAAGTAATGAGCAAGATGGAATTAATTTATTTAACATGCAAAGATCAATTACTATTCATAATGCTATTAGTTTAGATAAATTTAATCCAAACAATAAATTCTCGGACATCAGAAAAGAATTAGGTATTTCGCCCGAGAAAACAGTTGTTGGCTATATTGTTAGAATTACAGAACAGAAAGATCCCTTTACAATAATCAGAGCATTGAAGAATGTACTCTCAAAAAGTGATGATATCATTTTACTAATGGTTGGTGATGGTAATTTAAAAGCTAAAACAATAAAATTGGCGACAGAACTAAAAATTGAAAAAAATATAATATTTCAACCTTTCCGTAATGATATCCCCGATGTATTAAATGCAATTGATATTTACTGTTTACCCTCGTTATGGGAAGGTTTTCCTATAGGTATACTTGAAGCGATGGCAATGAAAAAAGCCGTTATTGCCTCTCCTGTTGATGGAACAAGTGAGATGATTGAAGATGGTAAAACGGGATTATTGATACCGCACGGAAAACCCAATGCATTAGCAGATGCCATATATCTGTTGAAAAAAAATAGTGTTCTGAGAGATAAATTAGCTGCACAAGCTAAAACATTTGCCCAGAATTTTGGAATTGAAAAATTGGTCAATGCAGTGCAAAAGGAATATGCCAATATTGTAATTCCATAAATTATTATTTGATTTTGTTTATTACTCTTCAATTTTGAAGACTATTGAAATAAATAAACCTCCAATTCATTCTAAAAATGAATAATAAGTTTTTGGCAAGTAATTTGAGTTATAATTAAGTAGAAACAATAGTTTAATAAAAAGAGAACCCATTAGATTTCAAGCAAGAATACTCACCCAGTAAATTTGTAATTGAATTCTATAAACGAACAAGGAAAACAATGGTTAACAAAGATATAATAATCACCGGTTTACAATCTTGGGATATAGAAATAGGAAGCAATTGTAAAAATATTGCTGTTGAATTCTCAAAAAATAACCGCGTGCTCTATGTAAATCCTCCAACTGATAGATTCACATCTATTCGTAAAAAAATTGTTAAAAAGAAAACATCTAAATTAAATATAATTCAAGTCCATACGAATTTATGGGTTTATTATCCCGAGTCTATTATTGAATCAATAAGTCGATTACCGATTAATTTTCTCTTTGATCTCTTAAATAAACATAATAATAAACTTTTTGCAAATGATATACTGAAGGCAATAAATCATTTAAACTTTTCCAATTTTATTCATTTTTGCGACAGCGATATATTCCGCAGTTTTTATTTAAAGGATTTACTTAATCCAGAATTATATATCTATTATACACGCGATAATCTTACGGCAGTAAAATATTGGCAAACACAAGGTACGCGTATTGAAGCAATGCATATGGCAAAGGCCAATATTGTAACTGCTAACTCAACTTATCTAGCAAAACTTGCATCTGTACATAATTCAAAAAGTTATTTTGTAGGACAAGGTTGTGATCTATCTGCCTTCAAACCAGAAAAAATAAATAATACACCAATTGATATTGCCTCAATTCCAAAACCTATAATCGGCTATATCGGGGCATTAAAAGTGTTAAGACTGGATATAGATTCAATTGAACATATTGCAAGATCTAGACCCCAATGGAGTGTGGTTCTTATTGGTCCTGAAGATGAAACCTTTGTGGCAAGTAAACTACACAACCTGAACAATGTCTATTTTCTTGGGAGTAAAAATGAAAGTGAACTACCATCATACTTAAATGCATTTGATATTGCAATTAATCCACAAATTCTAAATGAAGTAACAATTGGAAATTATCCTCGAAAAATTGATGAATATCTGGCAATGGGCAAACCTGTTGTTGCAACCCAGACTGAAGCTATGTCATATTTTAATCAACACGCTTCACTTGCCCAAAATAAAAAGGGCTGGCTAAATGCTATTGACCACGAATTAAAAAACAACAATGAGAAACTTAGAAATTCTCGAATAAAATTTGCCAGTAAGCATACATGGGAAAACAATGTTGATGAAATTTATAAGTGTATAAAAGAGACAAACCATGAATATTAAAGAAAGAGTGAAAACATCACCAATATTAAAAAGAATTGCCATTTGGCTTCTCACACCTAAGGGACAGGCACGTCCAAGACTTTGGATAAAAATTTTTGTTAATCCAATAGTTCATAAAAGAGGTAAAGGGGCTAAAATACAAAGAAGAACTCGTATGGATTTACTTCCAACAAACTCATTCTCGATTGGGAATTATTCCACAATAGAAGATTTTTGTACAATTAACAATGGTGTGGGAAAAATTCAAATTGGAAATAAAACACGAATCGGAATTAGCTCTGTGTTAATAGGGCCTGTAACAATTGGTGATGACGTAAGATTAGCGCAGAATGTTGTGGTAACCGGTCTTAACCATAACTATGAGGATGTTTCAATTCCTATTTCCGAACAAGGCGTAACCACTGAACAAATTTATATTGGAGATGAAACATGGATCGGAGCAAATGCTGTAATTCTTCCAGGAGTATTTATAGGTAAACATTGCATAATAGCAGCCGGAAGTGTGGTAACAAAAAACATCCCGTCAAACTCGGTAGCAGCAGGTAATCCTGCACGAATAATTAAACAATATAATTCAGATACAGAAAAATGGGAAAAAATAGTTAAGTAAGGTGGAATTATCATGAATACATTTGAAATAATATTTTGGTCTTTGTTGGGGATAGTGCTTTATACATATCTGGGCTATGGATTAATTCTTTTCTTTTTAATAAGAGTAAAACGGTTATTCAGCGAAAGTAAAAAAGAGCCATCCAATCTTCCTAAACCAGAAGTTACATTATTAGTAGCTGCATATAATGAAAAAGATTATGTACATGAAAAAGTAATGAACACAATGCTACTCAATTATAGTAGTAGTAGATTGAAACAGATTTGGGTTACAGATGGTTCAGACGATGGTACACCCAATTTACTCTCCAAATATCCGAAAATTAAAGTTCTACATGAAGATGAACGAAAAGGAAAAATTGCCGCAATAAATAGAGCAATGAAATATGTAAAAACACCTATCATAATATTTTCGGATGCAAATACATTGTTAAGTAAAAATTCTATACGTAAAATTGTTGAGTTATTTGAAGATGAAAAAACAGGTTGTGTTTCTGGTGAAAAAAGAATTGCTGATGCACAAAAGGATTCAGCAGCTGGTGCAGGTGAAGGATTATACTGGAAATATGAATCTACACTTAAAAAATGGGATGCCGAATTGAATTCGGTAGTAGGTGCCGCAGGTGAATTGTTTGCTATAAGAACAGAACTATTTGAAGAAGTTGAGTCCGACACAATACTTGATGATTTCATTATATCACTTCGAATTGCAATGAAAGGATATTCTATACAGTACAATCCTGAAGCATATGCAACTGAAAATTCTTCAGCAAATGTGAAAGAGGAACTGAAAAGGAAAATACGAATTGCTGCAGGAGGTATTCAGTCAATTGTAAGATTATTGCCATTATTAAATATATTCAAATATGGTCTGCTCTCCTTTCAATATATCTCGCACCGTGTATTACGGTGGACCCTTGCGCCTCTCTCTCTTCCAATATTGTTTTTTCTTAATATTTTTCTATTGTACGATCATAGTATATATCAACTTCTATTCATCGGTCATATTGCATTTTATAGTTCAAGTTTAATGGGCTGGATTTTGGAAAGGAAAAAATTAAGAGTAAAAATTCTGTTTGTTCCATACTACTTTTTTATAATGAACTATGCTGTTTTTCTTGGGGCTATAAGATTTCTTAAAAACCAGCAAAGCGTTAATTGGGAGAGGGCAAAAAGAAGCTAGGTTCTTTTTTAATAAAAATTGTATTCACAATATTGAATCGTAAACGAAAGGATAAATCACGGGAGACTGAAATGGAATTTTTCCCTGTTATATAATTATTATCACTACTATCTATTGTATTGATAATATGATTTATGAGTCCACTCTAAAAAGCCTCTCACGGGTTAAAACCCGTTCGAGAAAGTTCGTTTTTAGTTCATAAGCCCCATGTTAAAACATGGGGTAAATAAAACAACACCTTTTTATATTGAACTCATTTGTTCTTTCAAAGAAATTAAATGAAAACAAAAAAATTAAAGTTGATAATAGAAATTACTCTACTCCTAACACTAAATATTTCAAGACAAGTCATCAATTGCCTGTCCATCCTAAATTGATAAATTATGGAGAAATGAAGAGTGAATAAAGACTCAAAGAGAAAAGATATCAAACTTAAAAAACAGATTTTCAGTATTAAACGTTAAGCAAAATTGAACGTTTAGGAGGATACTATGACTTATATAATTATTATTGGATTATTACTCATTATTTTTTTCCTTTTTAATTTAATTATTCAGGAAATGAGAAGAATAGAAATTAATAAATTGAACCCTAATGAAATGAGAAAAATCACAAAGAAAAATGGACAAATATTTTTTATAAATAAATTGGAAATAAATATATCAGATAATAGCAATTCCAAAAATATTATAGCAAATTTTAATAGCAAGTATAAGGGAATAGATAGTAATATAACTAAACAAATTGTTGATATGATTTTTTAATAACCACGAAATAGTAGTTTAAGAATTAAAAGAAATCAACGCTAAAACCGATACCAAACTGACTAACACGATTAAAGTAGTACTCGTTAAATTTATGATTTCCATAATAATAGGAAAGATAAAGAACTAATCCTTTTCCGTACCACTCACCAAATTTTACTCCGAGCAAATTATTTGTACTAAGCTGATATTTTGGTTTGCCAGCAAAAACATTGTGTGAAGCAAAGAAAAGATTTACAGGTTTTTGTAAAACACTACCAAATATTTTATCTGAACTAATTTCAAGTCCAAAATTGCCTGACCACTTTTCTAATTCAGCGGGTCTAACCAAAGTAGCGTATGCCACACTTCCATAATATTTAATATTTCCAAAACTTAACAAATGCTCATCTGCAATTGTAAGTTCACCAAAATCTTGTGTAAATGGAATTGGTTCGTCCTCCCCTATCCAATCATCTGAATTTACATCCCAGAGACCATCAACAAAGTGTGCACTGTTAT
>CBDUTO010000077.1:0-20808 GCA_965370315.1 uncultured Melioribacteraceae bacterium | reverse complement strand
AATTATTTGTAATACCACAATGGACAATAAGTTAACCAACCTTAAACTTATATTTATAGTATCATTTGGTTTTGACATTTGTTTTATCCTTATTCTATAATTGTAAAAAGAGGCAAGTATTAACTTGCCACTCACATGTTTCTATTTTGTTAACATCATTTTCTTGACAGAGCCAAATTCCCCAGCTTGGAATTTATAAATATAAATACCACTTGGTAAATTGCTTGCATCAAACTGCACTGAGTATTTACCCACTGTTTGATTTTTGCTTACTAATTTTGCAACCTCTTGTCCAAGTGAATTATATACCGCCAATTTTACAAATCCATCTTTTGGTAGTTGATAAGTTATTGTTGTACTTGGGTTAAATGGGTTTGGATAATTTGATTCAAGTGCATATTTCTTTATTATTTCCTCAGTCTTGGTATCATTACTGATTTTCCAAGTACTCTGGCCATATGTAGAAACATAATCAGAATAAAGTGATTCTTGACCGCCAATTCGGATTGCTTGTACTGAATATCTTGCATCTAAGTCTCCAAATTTAGTGATAAATACATTATTATCAGTATATGGACTATTAGCTGGATTGACATAACCTGGTGTTCCATAACCACTACCAAAATTATATTCCTTACGTAATACATAATGGTCAACATTTGGAAAGCCCCCGGAAAATGAAAGTACCGGAGCAGAGCCATATACTCTTGTCATTGATATTGATGGTGGTGGAGTTTGTGTATCAGAGAAACTAAATGTTGAACTCGAAGGGTTTGCACCTTGGTCAATTACTGTTATTCTTAAATCATAATCCCCTTGCTGTATAGGGTATTGCCCTCCCACATATTGACCGCTCCAGTGAACATTAATATAATCATGTTGTAAACCACTTGAATAATCTGTCAAATCAACCTCCTTAAATTCCCACCAACTACCATTCCCATCAATCAAGGTATGCCAAACACTCTCACTTGATTTTTTAACTTCAAGCAAAATATATGCTTTTACAGATGCATCATCACTTATCTTAAAACAAAGATCAGGACTGTAAGCATAAACATAGTTTGAGAAATCACTAATTATTGGATCTGTTGAACCTAAAGATGACATATTCGAAATGCCTGCCTGGGAATTACTATGAACTTCACCTGCTTGTATTCTCGGACAAAGTTCACCACAAGCATACTCCCAAGCATTATGAAGATTATTATGATAGCTTAAAGCATCAACATCATTAGTAGAAATATTACGCATAGTGGATGAAGGAGTGCTACAATCACTATCATATACATTACAAACAATAACTCCGTTTTTTTCGTAGCTAAATTCTACTACACCGTCACATCTACTTTTATATATATCGTTAACAGTTCCGTCCCACCCAGGGGCATCTTGTAAAATCATTTCAAAAGTATATCTGATATCGGCATGTGCCATAGTTTCAGCTGTTACTGCTATATTTGCCCTAGTTGTTGGTAACATATCTATACTATAACTTCCATGATACACCCAACCATCACTAAAATTGCTTATTAGATCAGTTTTTAATAATCCTAAATCATTAGTATAATTAGATGGTGAAATACTTCTACCAACAAATGACTCCTGAACGCCACCCCAGTCAAATATAGGATCATAAAATGACCCCATACTCTGAACATAATTCATATAGCAACTAGAATTGATTACTTCAAAATATGTAAAAACTCCTGTATGCCAATGATTATTAATTAAATTAAGTGTACTCAAAGTTCTATACATAGCAGTACCCATTTCAAATCTAGTAGTATTTCCATTAGCTTTAATTTTAAATGAGAAAAATTGACTCATTATTAAAACGACTAATATTATTGATTTATAATTCATATATGTCTCCTAAATATTTTGCAAAACTGAAATTAAAAATGATAACTTAATGTAATCCCAAGTGGAATAGTAATATAGCTATCCCACATATGATCAATTTTTATTACTTGGTCATCCCTTTTTTCTTTACATGTAGATTCTTGTTGAATAATAGAAACCCCTGTACCAAAATTTAGCATTAAGTTATCTGTAAATGAATGGTTGATAAATACTCCAGCTACAACACCCCTGGCTAACTGAACCGTACGGGAAAAACTTGGTGGAATTGGAATTAAATAAGACTGTCTCACTTCATTAGGGTGATAATATCCATCTAAAGTAAACTCTAATTTATTTTTCTTTGTTATTTTATATAAATATGAAATTCCCATGCTAAAGAAAAAATCATCTCCTTGAAGAGGAAAAAGTGTACCCACATTCATGTTCATATACACAATTTCCTTTTCTGATAATTCAGCTCCAATATTAAAACCTAACAAAAGGTAAACAGTCCCTAATCCAACATAATATGAGTTTTCTTTATCATTTGTGTAGTAGAAATTCACTTGTCCATAATCACTAAAAAAGCCTGGATAGCTTAATGTAGCAGAATAGCCCTCTATACCGTTAATATTGGAAGCATGTGGAATAAATGGTGTAGCAACCGAAAATAGTGGGTATGGATTACTTGGCTCACACTCATAAGTGTTTGTTTGTGCAGACATGAAACTACTACTATAAATTAAAATAAACGATAATAATATTCTCACTTTAGCGTCCAACATAAAAGAATATTTCATTTTTAACCTCATCATTTTTTTCTGTAAGAGCATGCTTTTTAAATAGTTTAACTTCTTCTTCGTGTGGTAAAATAAAATGAAGTGTTTTAATAGCTTCTAAACGTATCTGAGCATTTTCACTTTTTAAACTATTAGTTACATTGTTAAGATGCTTCTCTCTTTCTGTTAATTTTAGATGTTTAACAGCTCTGAGATAATTTAATTTACTCTCTGAATCTTTGCCTAAATTCAAGTCATCTAATATATTACTATTATTATTTGCCATTCTCTTTAACAGAAGTTCAGACCCAAAGTTGTTAAAATGTTCGTTTTTATGGTAAGCACTAAAAACAGTATTAAACCCTTTTGTGTCAATATTGTTTGCAAGTGCATATGCAAATATTTCACTTGTTTTTTTGTTAGAAGATGAATTTTGATCAAAATATTCAAGCAATTTATCTTTTGCTTTTTTAGATTCTATTTTGCCCAAAGCACTAATTGCACCTTTAATCTCTAAGAGATTATCTTGGTTTTTATCTAATTGGGTAATTACTTTATCAACCCAATAGTTTTCTTCACTTTTTGGTATTCCAGATTTTATAATTGAGGCAATTACTTTGGAAGCACCATTAATTACACTTTTATTATTTGACTCGATTAACGCCGTTAACTGAATTTTAAGTTCGTTATAATTTTCAGTTTTTGCAATATGTGCTGCTGCATATCCCCTGAGACCGTCAGGTTGTTTTCTATCCATTGCAATTTCATAGACTTCGGTATTAAGTTCTTTGCTACCCTTAAGTTCCGTTGAAATAAAATCTATTAAAACATATTTAAATTCTGGCGAATTATTTTCAATGGATAATTGGTTGAGCATTCCTTTCTGAACTTCTTTATTGCTAAGTCTATTTTTATTTTTTGAAAATAAATCGTAAGCAATTTGATTTATGTCTTTTCCTTTCGATATTTCTGCTAATGCTATTGGTAAGTTCTTATTCTCAATTTGTAAAAAGAACTCATTCGTTTTTTGATTATACTCTTTTTCTGTTTTCACCTCAGAAATAGTGTCTGTAAATTGCTGTTTATAGTTGTTCTTAGTTTGTGAAAACATGTTATTGCTTGCTAGCATTAATAATATAATGATCAAATATTTTTTTGCTTTCAAAATGTGTCTCCTTTAATTGTTTAATTTGTTAAGGTTAGGTACAGCCATAGCCATTATGTGAAATATGACAGCTTAATTCTCCATTTGGATAATATGTTTTGTCCCTCCATGCTAAATTACCATGCTATAACTTATCTCTTGTGGCATTCACTAGAACAATAGGCACACCCATCAGCAGATGGATAAAGCTCCTTTGCTTTTTTAACGGCATCAAAACATCTATAGAAAAGTCCTAAACTTGTCCTATTCCGTTCTAGTGGCAAATAAAAGCAACTTTTTTTATGAACCTCATAATCACCATTTGATTGGGACTTTTTATTTACAAAATATTCTTCCATGACAACCTCCATCTTAATTAGACAACTATAATTAAAGCTTCCCACGTTACGCACAAATTAGACTTATGAGATCTTGATTGCTTAATTCTAAAAAGAAAAATAATCCTATGGTTTTGTAAAAACGTCCGCAAAAATACGTAGAGCACTATTTTTTTTGAGTTTTATGCTTTTATTAGTTAAATATTTTGTTTTTTATTCAAAATAAGGAGGGATATTTTATAAAATAGTTTAACTAGTCGAGAGATTCTCTCATAATGACTACAAAAAAGAGATGAATTTTAGTTTTCTACGTAAATTTACGTACTTCGACATAGGGTCATATTAACAAACTTTGATAAAATTTTACCCCTTTTTCTTGATATCTCAGTGTAATCGGACATTTTTGTTTTAAAACTATATCTACGTATTTTCACGGATGTTTCTTTGAAAAGAGAGAAATAGATTAACTCAAGTAATTCTAAACTCATTAAAAAAAACAATAGGAGAATCTATGTTCACAACAAAGAAATTAGTTTTTATCGTATCCTTACTTTTATCATTTGCAATTTATTCTCAAGAAGCAGGAAAAATTTTTGATAGAAATGAAGCCGACCAGTTGTTTGGTCAAGTATTAGGAAAAAAGATTATTAGTGCAGATGAATTAGAATTACTTCTTCTCTCTACTGATGACAAAGTAATGTTCAGATTAGAAAATGACCAATATACAATTTTGGGAGATAGTAGGAATTTATTATATTGCAGTGATAAATTTGTTGAATCAAACCAAGTATTTCATATGTATAGTAAAGGCAAAGTTCTTGAATTGCTCTATAAAGGGGGCGAACAAACTGTAGCTTTAGAAAACAGAAAAGAAGTTTTTAGCATTACTGTTGGCAATTATACTTTGGAAATGGCTTGGCCATGTCCACCATACTGTAGTGATTGATGAAACCATATGAATATATTAGTCTTTTGAGTACGATAGTTTGGATAATTGTACCTCTTTTTTATTTTAAATCTACGCACTTTTGGTTTTTCCTTCTTTTGGGCGTAAGTGATGTAGTCGCAAGTATTCTTTGGTTTGGATTTGGTTTGTCATCTCAAGCAGTTTGGATTCCAGCTTTTTATCTTTTTGTTTTTAGTATAGACGAAAGGTTTTTTATTAAAAAAATCAAAGTAATACTTTTGGGCTTTGCTATTATTCAAATAGTCAATTTCTACTCATCAACCTATTTTCAATATATGTTTGTTTTTTTAGCAAACATTATTATTCTAACAATATTTCTAAAATATCTTTACTGGGGGTTTGTTGAGAACAATAAGCCCAATATTTTTTATTTAGCGATGACTTTTTATGGATTGCTCTCTGTTTATAAATCTGTTTTAACGGTAGTCAATATAAACTTAGGGATGACCAATTTTTTTGTAATAACAATATTCCAAATTTTCATTGGGCTTATTCTCATTTTTATAGAAAGAGATGTTTTGTTTTCATTAAACAGGTTTAAACCCTAATCTCTCTCTTTTAATTCTACTGCATATTTAATCATTTCTGATAGCGTTTTTAATCCTAATTTAGACATTATACTATATTTGTGTGTGTCGAAAGTTCTGCCGCCAATCTTTAGTTTTTTTGATATTTCCTCTCTTGAAAGTCCCTCTCCAATTGTTTTTAACACCTCATTCTCACGGAGAGTCAGAGTATTCAAATAGACCTTTCCACTTTTCTTTCTAATACTATTAAACCTAGTAAGTATTGATTGTAACTCTTCTTCTGTTTTCCCAATAAAATAGTGTTCCCCTTTATTAACAGCATCAATTGCTAACATAAGTTCTTTTTTTACAACATTCTTACCTACTAACCCAAGAGCTTTACATTTTAGGACTTCATATATATAATTATCTTCTATATGCTGTGATAGAAAAAGAATTTTTGCATTTTTGTCTTTGTTAAGTATTGTCTTTGCAGCCTCTGGTCCAGATTTATTGGGCATTGAGATATCAGAAACAACCACATCTGGTTTTAGATCAAAATATTTTCTAACTAAGCCTACTCCATCCTCTGCTTCTCCAACAATTGTGATATTCATTTCATTTTCAAATAATGACTTTATTCCATCTAGAAACAATGTATGGTCATCAGCCAACAATACCCTAATCATGTTTTATCTTTCCTTAAATTAAATTCTAAATATACTGTCGTTCCTTCATCTTGATCTGAGTGGAATTCAAAACTTCCATTTAATGATTCAGTACGTTCTTGCATTGTAAGTAGTCCTAAAGATGGTGTGGCTCTCTCTTTTAACTTCTTTAAAGAACAACCTACTCCATTATCAAATATGATTACTTTAAGATAGTTGTCTTCAATTATAACCTGTATTTGAAATTCAGTGCAGTGTGAGTGCTTTATAATATTATTCAATGCTTCCTGGCAAATTCTATATATGCTAAGTTTCAAATTAAAATTAGATACCTCATCATAGTTAATATTTACAACATGACCATGCATATTAGAGTTTATTGTCATCTCCTCTACTAGTTGTGTTAAGGCAGAGATCAGTCCAAACTCTTTTAGTATTTTTGGACTTAATTGATGAGAGAGTTCTCTTACTTCTTTAGAAAGAAAATCTATTTTTTTAGATAACATATTAAGGTCATCCTCTTTTGGGTTTTCAAAATGGTTTTCTAAGCTCAATTTAAAAATAGATATTCTGTTCCCAATATGATCATGAAGCTCTCTCCCTATTTGCTCTCTCTCTGTTTCGTTTGCACTATCTAATTTTACTCTGAGTAGCCTAAGATTTTCTTGATATTTCTTAAGTAGGTTCTCTTGCTCAACCATCTTAGAAATATCATGCAAATAAATTTGTGCAAACTCTAAATGGTTGCTCTCTTTTATCGATATCGCAAAGTGTTTTCCATTTATGAGAACAATTTTGTTCTCGTTTGATAAATCTTTCTTTAGCTGTTCATAATTTGGAATTAGTTTATAACATTTCTTGTTTATTTCATTTTTGGAGAAGAAATCTATTGCAGGACTATTCATTTTTATAATTATTCCATGACTATCAACTCTTAATACTGGGTCAGGGTCAAGTTCGGCGAAGAGAGCCATTAGTCTCAAGTTATCATTTTCTAGTTTTTCTTTCTTTCTTTGAAGTGGTATTATTAATTCCTTATTAACCAAATAGAGAATAACTAAAAGGACAGCAAATATGACAGTAATCATAATTGCTGGATTTTGAACACTAAAAAATGTCTCTAATATATTATTTGGTTCCATAAAACTATTATAATGAAAATTATTCTACTAGTAATATAAGAATTCGTATTCTAAAAAAAATACGTGAAATTAAAAAGCATGTGCTTAAGTTTTCTTAGCTTAGTATAATATGCAGTATTTGATTTCTATTTGTGTTAATTCTTAATTTTTCTTTCAGCAATTTTTGTAAAAGAGAACTTTTATTGAATATTGAGTGAAAAATTTTTACAAATCCACTCTATCTGGCGTTTAGGTGGCTTACGCTATTGATACCTACCTTTACAGTAGGTAAGTCTGTACTACGGATATATAAAGACGACCCAGCGGGTCGTCTCTACGTCTCAAATCTGATATCTGATATCTGATATCTTAAAATTTAAGCTCTATCTTTCAATCACAATTTCTACTCTTCTATTCTTTATTCTTCCATCTGAAGTAGCGTTTGAGGCTATTGGATTTGATTCTCCTTTTCCCTCTATATAATACTTATTGGAATCATCTTTTGTTAGAACATAATTTAATATTGACTCTGCTCGTTTTTTAGATATAGCCATATTTGAAGATTTTGTTCCAATATTATCTGTGTAACAAGTAATTGTTGCTTCTGAGAAAGACTCATCTTTTATTTCTTGAATAACTCTATCTAGACTTGTTTTACTTGCATTATTTAATCTTGATGACATTGTTGCAAATTTTACATTCTTAAGTCGTAGAATTACTTTATCATCTTCCTCAATTATATCAGCTTCATCACTAATTGTTGCATCAAGTTTTATAACTAAATCGGAGTAGTCAATATCCTCATTATTTTCAATATCAGAAAACGTAGGTAAATCTGTATTGTCATCTTCCAAGTTGTATCCCTCTTGAGCAATAATTATATCCTCCCATGATTGATCACTTGGATCCATGCGCTTAGCAATTTCAGTAATTCTTCGTGCATTCTTAGCAGACGTATAAGATTTTCTAGTTAAATCTTGAATTTCCTGCAGAGAGTATGAATCACTTTCAATAAGCGACGAAACCTCTGCTAAGTAATCTTGACTCTGCTTTAATGTCTTAGGAGCAAATTCTTCTGCCCCTTCATCAATTGCTAATTCTATTTCATTTCTTGTATCATTTATGAAATAATCTTTTAAGGATGTCTGTTTTGCTATAGCATATTTTGTTGAAGCCTCTTCCGCCAATTCAGCAGCTTTCTCAAAATCAACCTCTTCATAAGCTTCCGCTGATTCTACCAGTAACTCTTCAGCTTCTTGCCAAGTTTCAATAGTGTATTCTTCAGCTTTTACCATTTTGGCTTCACTTCTTAATAGAAGTAATTCTGGATACTCAGCTAAATATTTAGATGAGTTAATAGAAGCTAAATCAAAAAGTAATTCAGTATTTGTAATTGAACTATTGATGTCACTAATTCTTTTTCCAGACGAAATTGAATTTAATGTTTCAAACATTTTATCTTCAGCTTTTTCGTAAGAAATAGGGGCTACTAGGTTTGCTTGATTTGCAGTTGCTTCTTTGAAAGATTCAGAATCATTAATCAAAGAATTAGCTTTGTTGCTATACAATTTTGCAGTTGAATAATACTCCTCCGTTACTTTCATATCTCTGGCTAGAGAACCCGTCTCGTTATCATTATAATCTTCTAATATTTCTTGGAATTTTTTCTCGCCGAGTACCCAATAATATTTTGCATTTTTATCGGCACCACTATCTAATGCACTATTTCTCTTTGCAATTGTTGAAGCAAATACTTCTTGTTTTCCCTCAATGCTATTATTCATTTTGGTTATGTGTGAAATCGACGCTTCCAACTTCTCTCTAATTTCTACTGGTGACCCGCCTACTGCTTCCATTCCTTTGGCGAGCATATATTCTTCTAAAGCATTGGAATATGTTTCTGCACAGAGTACATCTGCATTATCTATCTTTGCCTGGTTAAGAATAGTTTCAACTTCAGTAAAGAGTTCATCTCGCTCTGACTGAGCAAATGCTAGCACTGAAAAAAGAAAAATATTAATCAAAATTTGTTTTATCATTTTAATTTCCTGTTAACTAATACTTAAAGTGAATCTTGCGAAGCAGTTTCAAAACTCTGTTCTGTCAATAATGGATCGAAGAAACCACTTAACGTTGCTTCTACCACATCAACTGTATCTATTTTAGTATCACTATATATTGATATTAATATGTCATATTTATTACTATCGAGTGCTGTTGTATCTTTTCCAATCCAAGTTGAGAAAGGGTCAACATTTGAGCCAAATATTTTGAAACTTGCAGTAGAGTCATATTTAATACCATAATTAGTAGAATCTGGATCTTCTTCGTGAATTCTCATATAGACTTTTGCATAGAGAGTCTGCTCTACTTGTTTATCAACATCTATATCAAAGTGTATTTTTCTTGCAGCAGTATATAAATCTCCATCCAGATCAGTTGAATCTGACCACCAAAGACTTGAGACCGTAAAATAATAGCTATCCTCTTCTTCAGATTCAAATTTTTGCTGACTTAATTGATTATTTTCCATATCTTCGAATGCAAGTAATTTATCTTCACCCGTTTCAGTTAAATCTACTCTAAAATCATACTCCCCATGTTCAAGTTTAATAAACTCATCTTCTTCAAGATCAGTCTCCCCTTCACCTATAGTGTTTGGTGCACCAATTGGAATAACGATTGCGTCATTATCTGAGTCACCATAAATTTCAAAGTTAACATGCTCTTTGTATGGCAGAAAATCCAGGTCTTCACTTCTTTTATAATAAATTTTTGCATCTAAATTTCTCGAAACAGTTTCATTGTTGTTTGCATCAATTACCATAGATGCTCTACGGTTATATCCATCTCCAGTTCTGTCGTATTCGTCAACCCAACTAATATTAAGTGTAAAAGTATTATCATTTTCTGAAGCTTCAAATTGTTTATTGCTAAGTGTAATTAATTGTAATGAATCTGCTTCTGCCTTAATATCTGATTGATTATTCTGAAATATTTCTATTGAAAAATCGTAAGTACCTCGTAGTAATTCCTTATTGGGAGAACCTATTGAAACGAATAGATAATTATCTTCATTGCTACCAATAATTCTTTTATCTTCAGAGAAAGAATAAAAGGAGAAATTAGAGGCTTCTTTTAATTTATAGTAAACTCGACCACTTATATTCTGCGAAGTATTCTCCTCTATTTGAACATTAAAATTGAGCCTTTCAAATTGAGGATATCCATCTGAGTTGCCATCTATTTGATCAGACCACCACACACTATCAATTTTATAAGTGTAATTAGGTTCTTCTTCAACAGTGTTACAAGAGAACATGCTTACTACAATTACTAATAATGATATTAGAATAATAATATTCTTCATCTTATCTCCAAAATATTTTTGTTTGGATTTTTCAATTTTTAAACAAATTTTCAAATATCGAACACTGAATAATGATTATCGAAGTTTTAAGTTAGACTTGTTAAGTCAAATTCGATATTCCTTGTTAAGTATTCATAATTCAGTATTTTCTTTTTTAGATTTCTCAATCGTTCCGATAAAAAACTTACGGAAACTCATTTCGAAATAACAATATTTTAACTTTTAACTTCCTTTTAATCACATTCATATGCATCGAACCTATTCTCTAGTGGAACAAACTCGAGTGGGATTTCATCATAAGTCATTATTTCTTCATACTGACCATTTGCTAATCCGTTTTTCTTTATACATACATCAAATCCCAAAGCTCCAATTCCTACGGAGAAACAAACCTTATAACTACCATTAGAGGAAATAGAAACATTTGCTCTGATAGTAATACTTGCACAAAGTTTTCCAAAACAAGCTTTTCCTTTTAGTTTTACCTTAGCTCTAAACTCAACATCTCCATCATACTCTAGAGTTACATCCATTTCTAAACTATAACTTATTTTAAGCTTACAACAACTTGCTGAAAAACCCGATTTAACATATCCTGTAAGTACAAAATGGCCATTACTAAATTCAACGTTTCCCTTTATCCCAATACCACTAAAACCAGCAAGGGCTGCATAACCATCAAACTTCATCCTATCTTTATTAATATAGAAATATGCATGACCCATATCAATTGAGGAAAAACCTGGGAGATCAAGTGCAGTCTCCATTCTGAAACCCATTTCCCAGATATTTACATCTGTTCCAATCGCTCCAAAAAATTCCATGTTTGTAGAGCTAGGTTTTAAATAGTCAAGGAAGTCATAATCTTTACCAATAATATCATTTACAAAATCACTTACTACTATATCCCTTCTTTCAGCAGCCCATCTTAGTTGAGTATCTCCAGATCTACTCATGTAGTACTCCAGTGTTGCATTACCGAGCTCAACACTTATCCCCATCCAATCAAGTGTTTCATGTTCAAAGTTCACTGTACCATTTAAACCAAGAATAAAATTAGACGATTTTCCAGAGAAGAATAGATCACTATCTTCGTTATTATCAGAATCAAAAGAGAGAACCGTTTCACCTGAAAATGAAGCCGGGTACTTACCTAGTGGCACATTTCCAGCAATATAAAGATTACCATAAAATGAATCCATTCTGAAATCATGTAAGCTAACTTTAGGATTAAAAGGAATTAAACCTTGAGCAGATATCGCAATTCCTGCATCACTAATATCACCTAGTGGAGTTCCAATAATATCGCCAGAAACAAAAAAGAAAGGATCTGTAGGATCAATTGCTATTTTTTTAATATTCTCAATTGAAGAACTTGTAATATTAACAGGTAGCGGATTTAAATTTTCGTAGAAGAAGTAATACCTATCCTCATTAACCGGCCATGCATAGTTCTCTGTATCAAACTCACTACCCTTCTTAAATCCTATTGGGGCAGCTGTTAATCCTGGTATTTCTAGATTCTGAAGTAGCCCCTCCTCAGGTAGAGTGAGCAGTGCTTCACCTTGAAAACCAGTAAAGTATAATCCTGTTGAACTCTCTTCTCCCCCAGTTAATTCAAAGTCACCATTTGAAATGCGAATATCACCATATTTACTATTTTCAACGTATAGACTTCCCTTAATTCTCTTCCCTACTCCATCAGCAGCATCAATAACACTACCATTATTTGCTTTTAGAATTAAAGCATTATCTCCCTCACCCAATTGCATAACTATTGGATTTGGTTCTAATTCTTGAATTGCAAATGGATCAATTGGTTCTACAAAATTTTCTTTTGTACATTGAAGCACAACTAATGAAATTAGCAATAAAGTAAAAATATTGAATATATACTTTGCTCTAGCAGACATAGTAATCATCCTCATTTTATAATTTTAAAATTCAAATCGATATCCGAAATCAACTTCAACTTGATTTGAACCAATAAACATTATATACTGATTAGTAAATTCACCTGGTTTTGCATCTGGACCGAACTTAGCTTCTTCTGTTCCAAAGAATGAGTATTGTACACCGAGGAAAAAACCAGATAGTGTATATTCAATTCCAGCACCTAAAAAATATCCAAAGCCATTATCTTTTTCTTCAGGAAAATAATCTGTTAGTGATGGATATTTTGTGAATTGGAATTTTGACATCCAATACCCCCCACCCGCCATGGCATACAACCGAACATGCTCATCAAACAATCTCCAAAATGTATATTGAACTTGAAGATAAATGATATCGGTTTGTAAAATATACTCTTTCAAGTTCGATTGAGACTTGTTGTAACCTAGTCTAAAATTGAAATCCCAATTGGTTTTTGAGTACTCAATAAAACCGCCAATCGGATTCTTATAATTCTCTAAGTTTTTTTCGTATGGAATGTTTACAAATCCGTAAGAGATACCAATGCCTAGCAGATGGTTACTTTTAAACAATGATAAATTACTAGAAAAGATAAATCCTTTCTTTGGGAAGTAGACTTCAATCCATTCTTTATTTTGCAAACCATCACTTGTAATTGCAAGAACTTCATCATCTTCAGCAATTATTCCAATGTTTCCATTGTTAAAATCATTTCCACTCTTTATAAAGGCATA
The DNA here is from genome assembly GCA_965370315.1 of uncultured Melioribacteraceae bacterium. Lineage (GTDB taxonomy): Bacteria > Bacteroidota > Ignavibacteria > Ignavibacteriales > Melioribacteraceae > 1-14-2-50-31-20. The sequence continues at coordinate 7,422 of CBDUTO010000077.1, read as the reverse complement.
CTCCTTATCACACTTTATAAGGTGGGGTGTCCAATTTTGAGTTCCACTAAATTCATCTGGATTGTTTTTAAATCTTATATCTAATGCTATCTTTTCTTCCCCACTCAATAAATCTCTCTCTAAAACAAATCCTTTAGAAGGATATATAACTTTTGCCCATCCAAACTTTATATATTCGTCATTGTTCGAAATGGTTAATACTTTATCAAGATAGTAATAGTGCCCTATTACTTTTGACTCCTCTGAGGTAGAAGAATAAATGTTAATTGTTCCAGGTTCAACATACTTAACCTCCACATTCCAATTCTCATTATCCGATTGGACTATTTGAGCTTTTAAAATATTTAAGAATGAAGTTGAGGTAAGCACCATTACAACTAACAGTAAATATAACTTCTTGCTATACATTAATATCTCCAAAATATGGAATGATTAACTTCTGTTTTACTGGCTGGATTTAAATTTACTTTATTAATGCAAAATAGTCAATTTTATCTTTTGATTTAGAGAAATACTCAATAAATCAAAATTTTGAAATAGATTGTTTGAAAATAATAAACGCTAATAACCAATCTACAGAATACCCATTCTTTCTGTTTCCACTATAATAATCCCCAACAATTTTATGAATTTTCACTTTATCATAAATAGCTGATTCTATAATTTCTTTTGACTGAATAGTATCAAAGAGATACTCTTTTAGTGAGCCAAGAAGAATTTCTGTATTCCCAATTTCCTTAAAATCATTTCCCGTTTTTTTTAATGCTACTGACCAGAGTCTAGATTGCAAGGAATTCAAACTATAGGGATGCTTAGTTGTGCCCTTTATTAACGAATACTTTGCAAGTTTTGAATGATTTTGCTTAATTATATTTCTGAATAATTTACCATTCTTCTTCTCACTTATTTTAACACCAAACAAATTAGATATTAAACTTTGCTGCGCAAATGGCATAACTGCAGTGACCATATCATCCAATCTTGTTTGCTCATGAGAATAGTAGTTTGGTAACCTTGTTTCCAATGCAAATTGATCTAGCCAATTCTCAATATTATCTTTACTCATTTCAGGTAATAATTCAATAACATTTTCTAGCTGACTCTTTATTCCGTGTTTCATGTTTTGCACTACTTCTTCGGAAAATATATCAGCTCTCGGTAATTCTAAAAATGGAGTTATCTCTTCAACTTTCAAATCTAACAATGCTCTCTTACCACGAATGAATAATTTATAAAAGAATTCACGTCGCCAGATCTCACCAAATCCACCATCAATAACCACTAATTTTCTTTCTGAAAGGAACTCATAGTTTTTTAACTGCATTATTGCTGAAGCAGCATTGTTTATAACTGATTCTGTTGTATAACTTTCAATTTCTCTTAACAAATTGTCTATGTTATTTTCTGTAGAATTATATTGATAATGTGGAATATTAAAATCATCAGATAAAAGTTTAGCAACTGTACTATCTGGATGGTTGGCATTACCAAATGAATGTGTTTCGTAAAAATCAGAACGCTTCTTTATTAGTATTGATAGGAGTACCCTTGAATCCATTCCACCAGAAAGTGATAAGGAGAGCTCCTTAGATGAAAGTATATTTAGATTTACAAGAGATGACAATTTGGATTCATACTCTTTTGAACTAAAAGATTTATTAGAATATTTAAGTTTATTACTTCCGTAGCTAACTTTATAATTCTCTCTAGTATTTATAGTTACAGATTTACCGGCAACCAGTCTTTTACAATTCTTAAAAATACTCTCTTGAGATATTTGATTGAATAGCATCCATCTACTACTAAATTCACTAAAATCAATTTCAAGTTCACCAAAATATGTAAGCCATTTAATTTTTGTTGAAAAGATTATTCTATCATTAAGCTCCCGAATATATATATCCCGGAGACCCAATTTGTCAGTGTAAATAGAGACTTTCCCCTCTTCAACAATAGTAATAATGAAATGTCCATCAAGATTAAGAGCATTCTCAACACCATTCTTTAACACAATTTCCCAACCCTCTCTCTCGAGTATTTTACTTGTTCCATCAGAATTATCAATACCTATACCAGCGATAAAAATATTCTTTTCCGAAATTTTAAAGGAGAATAGGTTTCGTGAATTGCCACCTGTAACGAGATTTATATTTGGGCTAGAAAAAGAATGGAAAGATTTACTATTACTAATTTTTGAGAAATCCAAAAATGAATTCCTCCCTTTAACTATTTCTCCAAAAATCCAACTCATTTAGTTACCCTCTAATTATTTTTATTTATTTTACAATCTTACTATTCAACAACTCATCAACAAGTCTATCTGTTTTATAAACATATTTAAGTGCTTCCAATAGTCCCCAAGAATCAGTAGAAACTGTGCGATTGTTTGTTGTATCAAAAATGAAATGACCAGCGAGGGACTCAAGATTTCCATCATGTGCTAATCCAATAACTTCCATGTTTTTATTTATTAGCGAACTTCCGGAGTTACCACCAACAATATCGTTAGTAGATGCAAATCCGATAGGGATTGCCAAATCCAATTCTACTGGTGGTGTTTGCCACCTTGGATGTAAACCCCAAGGATAAGTTTTTTTACCGAATGAAATGTATCTATCCCACAAGCCGTAATAAGTTGTTTTGCCAGGTGCAATTGTTCCATTATACTCATATCCTTTAATCACTCCATCAGAGATACGCAAGGTCATTGTTGCATCTGGAGAAATTTCATCTCCAAATACTTCAAATATAGCCTCGCCTAATTTTTGATTTAGAAGTGAAAGTCGATTCTGTAAAGCATTTCTTTCGGTATCAAGACTATCAAATATTACTTCCGAATTGAGAAGGAACTGAATAAATGGATCTTCAATACTTAAGATTTCATCTGATGACTTTTCCAATATTTCTATAATATTTTCTTCTGAACTCAATTTAAAACTATTCACTGCAAACTCAACTGCTTTATTTCCAGCGTTACCACCATAAAGATTTTTTAACAGTTCATCATCTTTTCCCAAAATACTTGTAACAGTATTTGCATGTGCACGGAGTAAAAGATTATTAAATTCTACGTCAATTGAATCGGGATAGATACTTTTAATTGTAGCCTCAATATTTTCTTTTTGATAGAGTGGACTTCTATCAGCTTCCTCTTTTTTCATTTCAGTAGCATACGCAATTACATCATCAGCAATTTTGAAATAGACTGATAGAGTTCTTTGTGGAGCATATCCATAATATTTGGAAGATGTTTTTCGTAACTCTAGAACTACACTTTCAATTTCATTCCAAAGGTTGTTGTTTTTTTCTGAAAGTTCCTTTGAGTCATTAACTCTAGCTCGAAGCTCTTTTTCAAAACTCTCTTTTTTTGCCATTAATTCTGGTTTGCTTAAACCATATAATCTTCCAGCATAAGATTTTCGTCCATTACCATAACCCATTACTTTGTTTAGTAATTCCGACTCACGTTCTGGATACTTATTAAATAACTCAAAATAGACTTGATAAAGTTCCTCATATAATAAGAGACGATTTTTATAAACTACATCTCGTAAATACTCTAAGTGAGCAACAGAAAGTTGTCTATCTGTATGCCCTGGTCTTCCGACAACAAATATTGCTTCATCTTCAGTAGCACCTTTTTCACTCCAAGTAAAATGATTTTCTGATTTAACCGGTTCACCATTTTCATCATAAGCTCTGTAAAACATAAAATCCAATTCATATCTTGGATAAGTAAAATTATCCCAATCCCAACCTGTTGCGGCAATTTGAAAGTCTGGTGCCATTACAAGTCTAATATCAGAGTAGCGTTTGTAAAAGTAGAGTGAGTACTTTCCACCTTTATAGAGAGTAACAACTTTACAAACTAATCCACTCTCTGTCTCTCCATTGCGTATCAATTTTGCTTTTGCAGAATCTCGTAATGCAATTATTTTCGTGTCAGTTGTACCTTTTAACATTTCACTCTTTATTTCATCAGTTGCATCTTCTATTCTTATTAACTGATCTACAAAAAGATCTGGGACAAATCTTTCATCTTCAAGATTCTCTGCATAGAACCCATCACGTAACCAATTCTCCCCTTCATCTTGGATTGAGCTTAGTTGCCCTCTACCACAGTGATGGTTTGTCATTATTAGTCCATCTTCAGAAACAAATGCAGCCGAACATCCACCGCCAAATTGTAAAGCAGATTTTTGAACATTTTCAAGCCACTCAACACTCGGCTTAAATCCATATTCAGATTCAAATCTTTTAACAGGAACATCATCAAAAGTCCACATTTTACCAAAATCGTTGAGCGAGTACTTTACAGTATCTACGTCAATTGGTTTATACAATCCTGTTTGAGCACTTGAAGTAACAAATAAAATAAGCAATAAGAAAAAAGGCTTTAATGTTTTCATTTCTGTTCCAGACTATTTAATGTTTTTTATAAATATAAAGATAAGATTTTTTTCACTTTCGAAATACTTATGAACTATTTTTACATGCTTTAATATTAAGTTGCTTTTTACAATATTGTAGATAGTTATAAAATAATTTTTCTATGTAACGGAGACTTAAATGAATATGTTTATAAAAAGAGTAGCACCAAAATTGTTTTTCTTGTTTTTTATTATGCTGTCTTTACTGAGTGGACAGGATTTAAAACTTAAAATAATTGAGACTACAGACACACATGGCGCTATTTATCCATATAATTTCACACAAATGAAGAGCCAAAATCATTCCTTAGCTCAAATTCATTCCTACGTCGAAGAGCAGCGTTCTGATACAACTCAAGAGGTTGTATTGCTAAGTAACGGAGATATTTTGCAAGGAACACCTGCCGTTTATTATTATAATTTTGAAGAACCCAATTCACCACATCTATATGCTGATGTTATGAACTATATGAAGTATGATGCTGGATCTGTAGGAAATCACGATATAGAAACTGGTCATCCGGTCTATGATAAGTTTGTGAAAGAATTAAAATTCCCTTGGCTCTCTGCAAACTCAGTTGACGTAAAAACCAACAAACCATATTTTAAGCCATACACAATTATTATCCGTAAAGGGATTAAGATTGCAGTTCTTGGATTAACAACACCGGCAATACCAAATTGGTTACCCCCTCAAATTTGGGAAGGAATTAGATTTGATGATATGATTGAAACAGCAAAAATGTGGATGCCTATAATTATGAAGGAAAATCCAGAAATAGTAATTGGACTTTTCCATGCAGGAGGTAACCCAAATTATAATGGACAAACAAGCGAAACATATAAAAATGAAAATGCAACACGATTAGTTGCAGAACAAGTGCCCGGATTTGATATGGTATTTACTGGTCACGACCATCAAGGATGGAATAAATTTGTTACAAACACCAAGGGCAAGCAAGTACTACTAGTTGGTGGAACAAGCTCTGCACGTAGTTTTGCAGATGTGACTATTGATATGACTTACAATTCTGAAAAAAGCAAATGGGAAAAAGAAATTTCAGCAGAATTAATCAAGTCAGATAACCAAAAAGCTGATTCGAACTTTCTAACAACTTTTAATCCACAGTTTGAAATTATTAAAGAATATGCGTCAAAAAAGATTGGCGTTTTTACAGAAACAATATCCTCTGGTGATGCTCTTTTTGGTGATTCTCCTTTTGTGGATTTAATCCATACAATTCAATTAGATATTTCAAATGCTGATATTTCATTTGCCGCTCCTTTAACCTTTAATACTAAAATTATAAAAGGAGAAATATTTGTGAAGGATATGTTCAAACTTTACAAATATGAAAATCTCCTTTATACAATGATGCTTACTGGTAAAGAGGTGAAAGACATTTTAGAATATAGTAGTAGTATATGGTTTAATGAAATGAATAATAAAGATGATAATCTTCTAAGATTTGCCAAAGATGAGAGTGGCAAATTAAAATGGTCAGAGCGTTCTAGTTCACCAATGCTAGAGGATCGGTTTTATAATTTTGAATCAGCTGCTGGAATTAGCTACACCATTGATGTTTCAAAACCGAAAGGAAATAGAGTTACTATTAAATCAATGACCAATGGTGATAATTTCGATATTGATAAAACTTACAAAGTTGCACTTAACTCATATAGAGGAAATGGTGGTGGTGGACATCTGATTGTTGGAGCAAAAATTAAGAAAGATGAATTGGCTTCCAGAATTATTAGCTCAACTGAAAAAGATTTGCGTTTCTACCTTATGAAATGGATTGAAGATAAGGGAAATGTAAATCCTAAAGCAAATAATAACTGGGAAATAATTCCAACAGACTGGGCTAAAAAAGGAAGCGAAAAAGATAGGAAGTTGTTGTTTGGAAAGTAAAACTTACGAAAAACGAGGCTGACTCAAAAGCAAACTAAATTGTCATTCTGAGGAGTGAAGCGACGTGAGAATCTTTAATATTTGCTTCAAATTAAAGATTTCTCTCTCCGTTCGAAATGACATTAACTACTTTTGAGTCAGTCTCGTTTAATAAATTTATAAAATTAAAATACTATTTAACTTCTACCTCAACACTCTCTTCAGTTTCGGTAGTTTCCTCTTCTTCTTCAAATTTATATTTTTCTGGAATTTTTCCAGCTTCAAGTTCATCTGCTATTCTTTCGGCATCACCAATATATCTTAGTATTTGAAGCATTGCTTCGGAAGATACAGTAACCATTCTATTATCATTTGGATTGTAGAGAAAATTACCTGGAATAGATTCAATGTTACCATCAAATGCAGCACCAACAACCTCAGCGTCTTTATTAATAACAGCACTACCAGAGCTACCTCCAGTAATATCATTAGTAGAAATAAAATTATACTGAGTGCTCATATCAAATCCTTCTTTCGGATTTAACCATCTCTCTGGCAATCCCCATGGATATTGCTTACCATGCGAATAATATCTATCATACATTCCATAAAATGTTGTTTGAACTGGTGCAATAGTTCCATTATACTTAAAAGATTTTAGCTCTCCGTCACTAATTCTAGAAGTGAACGTTGCATCAGGCGGAATTGTAGTTCCGTAAACTTCAAACAATGCACGACCAAGTTCATTTTCAAAAACCTTTTCAGTTAATTTTGCTTCTTTTTCTTTTGCAACTATTTCTCTCAACCTATCTTCAGTACTAAGTATAAAGCTTATAAAAGAATCATCAGAATTAAGAATAGCATCTGCTCCTGCATTAGCAAGTGCTTCAACATCTTTAGCAGAAGTGATTTTTGAATTATTTTTCACAAATGATACTGCAGCATCTCCACTATTTCCGCCATACATTTTTTGCATTAGTGGATTATTAGTTCCAAGATTTAACATCATGAAATCAGCTTGCAGACGAAGTTCTTTATCTGTCTCGAACACATTAAAATCAGCTGGGAATATTTTTTGGATAGTAGTATCGAGCTTTGTTC
>CBDUTO010000076.1:0-21236 GCA_965370315.1 uncultured Melioribacteraceae bacterium | reverse complement strand
GATTTTCTCCTTTCAATTCTATAAATTTTATCTCTTCATTTTTACTAGAATCAATAGTTAGCGAAAGTGAAAATACTACTACTAGTATAGCACTAAGAAATATTATACTTTTTATTTTCACTTTATAAATCAATTACTTTCCATTTTACTTTTATATTGTAATACAAACTCTTCTCCATACTTCCAGATGTCTCCAGCTCCAAGTGTAACTACTATATCATTATTTTCAACAACATCTAAAAGAGTCGACGCTAAATCTTCTTTGTTTGAAACATATATTACATTCTTATGTCCAAAACTCTTTGCAGCATTGGCTATTAGCTCTCCAGATACTCCTTCAATTTTTTCTTCGCGCGCTGGGTAAACATCAGTACAAATGAAGATATCAGAATTAAGAAATGCTCTTCCAAATTCTGTATAAAAATCTTTTGTACGGGAATATAGATGAGGTTGAAATACTGTTACCAATCTTCGTTTCCATCCATTTCTAATTCCGGAAAGAGTAGCGTTTATCTCTGTAGGATGATGAGCATAATCATCAACAACTAAAATTTCATTATTATACTTTGTTTCGAATCTACGATATACGCCACTAAAAGATTCTAATGCATTTTTGATTACTTCAAATTCAATTCCTAATTGTTTTGCAATAGTAACTGCAACTAGAGAGTTATTAACATTATGCTTACCAGGAATATTTATAGTAATTCTCCCTAGCTCTTCGCCCATGTAATCAACAGTATATGTGGAAGTAAACTCGTCATAAACAATATCCACAGCTCGTATATCTGCTTGTTGAGTTGTTCCATATGAAATAACTTTCTTTTTAATCAGAGGACGAATATCTTGCAAAGCAGGCTCATCTAGGCAAAGAACTACAAAACCAAAAAAGGGAACTTTATTTGCAAACTCTATAAATGCACCTTTTATGTCATCTAAATCTTTATAAGTATCAAGGTGTTCTCTCTCAAGTGTAGTGATCGCTGCAATACTAGGAGTTAAGCTTAGAAAAGTTCTATCAAATTCATCCGCTTCAACAACTATGTACTCACTATTTCCTAGTCGGGCATTTGTTCCGCCAAGCCCACTTAACTTACCACCAACAATAATGGTGGGGTCAATTCCTGCCTCTGTTAGCACAAGTCCTACCATCGAGGTAGTTGTAGTCTTTCCATGTGTTCCGGCAATACCTATTCCATATTTCATTCTCATAGTTTCAGCAAGCATTTCAGAACGCTTGATTACTGGTATATCCATTTCCATTGCAGCCTTAACTTCTGAATTAGAAGTATTTACTGCTGATGAATAGACAAGAACATCAACATCACTTGGAATTTTATCTAAATGTCCAATAGTTACTGGAATTCCAAGACTTTCCAATCTCTCAGTTGTTGCAGAAGCACTCATATCAGAACCAGATATTTTGAAACCACGGTTAAGCATAATTTCCGCAATTCCGCTCATTCCGATTCCGCCAATTCCTACAAAGTGTATTTTATTTATTACATTTTGAATCATTTATATTCCTTAAATGGCTCTAGCCATTTTAATAATCTCATCGGAGATTGTATTAATAGCATCAGGTTTTGCAAATTTTTTAATATTTAATTTTAGTTTTTCAAGTTTTTCATTATTTGAAATAATACTTTTTACTACATCCACAATATTTTCATTAAACTCAGAATCCTCAATAAATTCAGCAGCTTCTGCATCTACAAGAACTTTCGCGTTCTTAAATTGATGATTAGCTGCAACATTTGGTGATGGTACAAATACTACTGGAATACCAATTTGTGCAATTTCTGCTATTGTAGTTGCGCCTGCCCTAGCAATTAATAAATCAGCTGCTGAGTATGCTTTTGCTACATCATCAAAATATTTTACAATTTTAATGTTTTCAGTTTCTATTGACGAGTATGTATCATAATATAATTCACCTGTTTGCCAAAGGACTTGGATCCCAAGTGAAATTAGCCTTTCAATATTATTCTTCATCCCTTCATTAATAGTTTTAGCACCTAGACTTCCCCCTATAATAACAAGCGTTTTCTTAGAAGTATCTAAACTGAAATTCGCCTTTGCCACTTTCTTATCGCTTAATATAATATCTACTCTTATTGGATTACCTGCAACTTCTAATTTTGAAGTGTCTCGGAAATATTTTTTAGATTCCTCAAAACTCAGAAATATTTTTCGGACTCGCTTCTCCAACAATCTATTTGTAAGCCCAGGAAAACTATTTTGCTCTAGCAATACAGCCTTAGCACCCATAAAAGTTGCGCCCCAAATAGCTGGTCCAGAAACATAAGCTCCTGTTCCAATTGCAACCTGTGGCTTAAATTTAATATTAATTACAAGAGATTGTAACATTCCTATTGCCAGTTTAATTGGGAATAAAATATTTTTCATAGTAAGCTGTCTACTAAATCCACTTATAACTATTGACTTAAACTTAAACCCAAGAATTGGAACTACTCGAGATTCAATTTTATCTTTTGTTCCAATAAAGAGAATTTCTGAATTTGGTTGTAATTCTCTTATCCTTTGAGCTACAGCTATTGCAGGATACAAATGACCACCAGTTCCACCGCCAGCAAAAAGATATCTATATTTAATAGAATTGTTATCCAATTTCACTAATCCTTATTGATTTCTTTTTGTTCCCTTGATTAGCAATATTTATCAATATTCCAACAGATGCACTAAAGAGGATAATAGAAGTTCCACCAAAACTAATAAATGGCAGTGTTATACCAGTTGTTGGCATTAACCCAGTAACAACACCAGCATTAATAAATGCACTTAAAATAATATTAAATGAAATTGCAAATCCTAGGAGTTGTCCATATTGATTATCTGATTTTTTTGAAATTATTACACCAACTACAAAAAGAACAAAGAATAATGTTAGTACTACAGTAGTACCTATCATTCCAAATTGTTCACCTAGAATTGAAAAGATAAAATCTCCATATGCCTCTGGTAAAAACAAATCACTTTGTCTACTTTGTCCAATACCTATGCCAAGTATTCCACCACTACCTAATCCAATTTTAGCTTGAAGAACTTGTATATTTGGCTCACTGTTTCCACTCAAACTTTCGATGTATCCGAGTATTCGTTGTCTCGAGTGAGAGAAGAGCATCATCAGTCCAGCACCAGCCATACTGGTAGCTCCTAGAGTAATTGCAATATGTTTAAATCTACTTCCACCAATATATAAGAGTGTAAAACTTGTAAAAACAATAATCATGGCCGTGCTTAAATTTGGTTGAATCACAACTAAACCAGCAACAGCAAAAATCCAGATTAATGTATATTTAAATCCATTTTGGAAATCTTTAATTAGCTTTCCTTTTCTTTCTATCATTCCTGCTAAGTGCATAAACAAAACTAATTTAGCCAACTCTGATGGTTGGAAACGAATAATACCTAAATCAATCCAACGAGCAGCTCCTTTAAATTTTGGCGCGAAAAGAACTGTGAGAACTAATAATACAATTACTGCAAGAAGAACATGTTTACTATACTTCCTATAGTATTGATAGGGTATGATTGAGAAAGTAATTCCTATCAATAATGCTAAGACCATTTTCGCAATATGAGATTTAAATAAGAAATAGATATTATCAAAACGAACTTCACTATATGTACTACTTGCAGTAAATACAAGCACTGCTCCGAGCACCATAAGTGACAGTACAATTGATATCAATATTCTAACTAGTATTTTCATTTTTCTAATTGCATCACCGATTGTTTAAATATTTTTCCTCTGTGCTCATAGCTATCAAACATATCAAAACTAGCACACGCAGGTGATAGAATAACTACATCCCCAGCGCTGGCATCGTGAAACGCTTTCTCAACAGTTTCTTCAAGAGTATCAATTTTTTCAACTTCTACTATTGAGCTGAAATAACTAATAACTTTTTCTGCCGAAGAACCAATAGCATAGATTTTTTTTACATTGTTTTTTACTTGTTCAACAATACTACTGTAATCATTACCTTTGTCTTTACCACCTAAAATTAATCTTAGTGGATTATTAAAACTTCTGAGTGCATACCAAACTGAATCAACATTGGTAGCTTTGGAATCATTAACAAATTCAATTCCATTAATTTCTCTAACAGACTCCAGTCTGTGCTCTACTCCAGAAAATGATTTTAGAGATTCTTCTATTTTCTGATTTTCAACACCAATTATTTTTGCAATGTTAATTGTTGCCATTGCATTATATTTATTATGCTCGCCCCTTATTTTCATAGAGTTGGTAGGACAAATTATTTCTTCTCTTTCATCAATTCTATAAATGAAGTTGTGATTTTTTATGTAGCATCCATTACTTGCTATTTGAGTTAATGAAAACCCATACTCCACAACATTATCATAATTTATTATTGATAAGTACTCATCATCTTTGCTGATAATTAAATAATCATCACTAGATTGGTTCTCATAAATTCTCATCTTTGAAGCTGAATATTTTTGAAAATTATTTTCATATCTATCAAGATGATCAGGAGTTACATTAAGTATAACCGCATATTTTGGTTTGAATGATTCAATAAAATCTAATTGAAAGCTAGATACTTCAAGAGCTACAAATTCATTATCCTTAACATCCAACACAATTTCTGAAAATGCATTACCAATATTTCCAGCAGAGTAAGTTTTTACTCCTGAATTATTGAGTAAATGTGTACACAAAGAAGTTGTTGTTGTTTTTCCATTGCTTCCAGTTATTGCAATTATACTTCCCTTACAAAACCATGATGCAAACTCTAGTTCACTAATAATTTTAATGTTTCGTTTCTCTGCTTCAATAATTACAGAAGCTTCAGAAGGCACACCAGGACTTGTAATTATAAAATCACAATTAAATACTATATCTGTATGTCCTCCAAGTTCGTATTTAATACCAAGTTCATCCAAATCTGGAATACTACTTAAATTTTTGGAATAATCACTAACAAATGGAATAGCTCCCAGCGTCTTTGCCAATTTAGCTGCAGCAATTCCACTACGGATAGCACCCAAAATAGTAATATGTTTATCAGTGATATTTCTCATCGTACCTTGAATGATGCTAGACTAACAATTACTAAAATTATAGTGATAATATAAAAACGCATAACAATCTTTGGTTCAGCCCAACCGATTAATTCGTAATGATGATGAATCGGTGACATTTTAAATATTCTTTTCCCTTCACCATATCTCTTTTTCGTGTATTTGAAATATGCTCTTTGAAGAATTACTGAAAGAGTTTCAATAAAAAAGATTCCACCCAACAAGGGTAGAAGTAATTCTTTTTTTACTAGTATCGCAATAATTCCAAAAACACCGCCAAGTGCTAACGAACCAGTATCACCCATAAATACTTGGGCAGGATAAAAATTAAACCATAAGAACCCTAGACCAGCTCCTATAATTGCAGCAATAAAAACTGTTAATTCGCCAGAGCCAGGTAGATAAACTATATTTAAATAATCAGCCCAGATAACATTTCCAGAGACATAACTAATTACTGCAAGGGCTAGCATTACAAAAGTAATTGTACCCATAGCCAATCCATCCAGGCCATCAGTAAGGTTAACAGCATTTGAGGTAGCAGTAACAATAAATATTACTACAGGAATATATAAGTATTGGAAGTCCCAATTTAAATTCTTAAAAAATGGTAAAGTTGTTTGTGTATTATATTCAGCAAATTCTGGAAGAAAATAAATTGCTGATCCAACCACTAATCCAACAAATATTTGTCCAAGCAATTTATAACGAGCAATTAATCCTTTAGAATATTTTTTAACTACCTGTAGGTAATCATCAACAAAGCCAACAAACCCCAAGAAGAGCAGACCAAAAAGTGCAAGTAAAATATATGTACTAGCAATATCACTCCATAAAAGTACAGGAACAATTATTGAGAGTATTACAATAATTCCACCCATTGTTGGAGTACCAGCTTTTTGCTTATGAATTTGTGGACCATCTTCTCGGATTGTCTCTCCAATTTGGAGCTTCTGTAAATACTTAATAATCTTTGGTCCAAAATATAATGCAATTCCAAGTGCCGTAATTGCAGAGATTGCAGAACGAAAAGATAAATACTTGAACATCCCCAATCCAGGTATATCGAATAGACTATTTAAATAATCAAATAAGTAATAAAACATTATTTTGCTTTGCTCCTTATTTGTTCTACAAATTCTTCCATTCGCATTCCACGCGATCCTTTCACTAAAATAACTTGGTCGTTAAAACTATTTTTTTTTATAAAAAGTTTAAGTAATCTTCTTGTTGCAAAATGCTTTGAGTATATTTTGTTGCTTTCAAGTTTAACAGCTAAACTCTCCATCAACTTTCCATGCATTAAAACATTTTGGATTTTGCTTTTAAGAATATATTGTGCTAGTTCAGCATGGATTAACTCAGCATTTTTTCCTAGTTCAAACATATCTCCAACTATTAAAGTTTTTGCAGAGTATGTTTTTATTTTCTTTAGCAAATCAATCGCAGCTTCCATCGATGCCGGATTTGAATTATAAGTATCATCAACCAAAGTTAGATTAGAAAACGGCTCAACATAAAGTCTTCCTTTAACTTGTTTTATTTTACTTATTCCCCTTTGAATCTTTGTAGGAGGAACACCTAGGTGCATAGCCACCCCAACAGAGACAAGGACATTTTTTGCATTTGATAATCCATAAAGAGGTAAATCAGCAACTACTTTTTTGCTCGAATATTCAACAGAAAGCTTAGTCCTACCTTCTGGCGTATAACCATCCAATTTTCCTTTAATATTTGGTTTTCCTTTAAAACCAAATGTGATCTTTCTTTTAATAGAACGAGTTTCATATTTAATTATTGGATCATCATTGTTAACGAATATTGTGCCACCGTTTTTAAGAGTTTCAGCAAAGAGCGCATTTTTCTCTTTATAAACACCTCCTCTATCTATTAAATACTCAAGATGAGAATCTCCAACATTTGTCATTACAGCATAATCTGGTTTAGCAATATTTGCAGTATACTTAATTTCATCAAAGTGGTTTGTACCATGCTCAAGAACTAATTTTTCTGTAGTTCTTTTAGTAGCCAAAATTGTTTTCGGAATTCCAATATGATTATTATTATTTGCTTCTGTCTTCTCAGTCTTAAATTTTTCACTTAAAATAGTTGCTAATATTTCTTTTGTTGTTGTCTTCCCATTACTACCAGTAATTGAAACAACTTTGCCTTTAAACTTTCTTCTGTATGCAGAAGCTAATTCACCATAAGCATATGTAGTATTTGGGACAACAACAACAGTACATTTTACATCTTGGAAATTTTTAAGTCTGCTCTTATTTATTACAATTGCAGAAGCACCTTTTAGAATTGCATCATTAACAAAATTATGCCCATCATATTTATCTCCTTTTAGAGCCACATAAATTGAATTCTTTTTCAAGGTACGACTATCAATAGATACTTTAGAAACAGCTTTGAAGTTATCTGGATTATAGATGGTCGAATCTTTTAGATTAAATATGTCAGTTAGGCTAATAGTCAATGACAATTCTCCAAATATTTAATTGCTGTTTCCTTATCAGAAAAATGATTCTTAACACCATTTATTAATTGATAATCTTCGTGCCCCTTGCCAGCTATAAGAATAACAGCGTTTTTATTAGAATTACAAATTGCACTTTTTATTGCAGCTTCCCTATCTTCAATCACAATGGGATTTTTTCTTTTAATTCCCTTTAATATTTCATCAATAATTTCCAGTGGTTTTTCAGATCTTGGATTATCAGAAGTCACATATATTTCATCGCTTAATTTATCAGCAATTTCACCCATAATTGATCGCTTTGTCTTGTCTCTGTCACCACCACATCCAAATACAGTATGAATCTCTCTTGAACCATTAACAATACTCTGAATTGCTTGTAATGCTTTCTCTAAACTATCAGCAGTATGTGAATAATCCACAACTACTTTTTTATCCCCTTTTCCCACAACTTCAAATCTTCCGGGAACTTGCGGAGTTGTGTTAATCCCTTTAGTAATTACTTCATAAGTATAGTTCTCATTTACTCCAATAATTGCAGCACATGTAGCATTGTAGGCATTAAACTCACCAATTAATCTTGTCTTAAAATTAAATTTTGAAGCATTGTTTAATAAATCAAACGAAGTTCCATCCATGTTGTAAAAAACATTTGCAATTCTAAAGTCAGAGGAAATTCCTTTGCCAAATGAGAATGACGCATTGTCGCAATCAACAAGTAATGCATTACTATTTACATCATCCTTATTATAAATTACCTTTGCTGTTGAATCAAGATTATCAAATAGTATTTTCTTTGCATTCAAATAGTTTTTAAAATCAGAATGAAAATCTAAATGATCTGAAGTAATACTTGTGAAAATTGCATAGTCAAAATGCAGACCTCTAACTCTTTCCAGAATTAATGAATGTGATGATACTTCCATTACACAATGAGTAATCCCTGCATCAACCATTTCTCTTAAATATTTATTTATTGTATTACTCTCTGGTGTTGTTAAAGATGATTCAACTTCCTTTTCTCCAACAATATTTGAAATTGTTCCAATTAAACCAGTTTCATATCCAGCAGTTTCAAACATATTTTTAATGTAAAATGATGTAGTTGTTTTTCCATTTGAACCAGTAATACCAACCAATTTCAGCTGCTTTGATGGATGCCCGTAAAATTCACATGACAAATCGGCCAAACTTTTCCTGCTCTCTTTAACAACTATTCTAACAACATTATTATGAATATATAATTCCTCTGGTGATTCATCTTCATTATCCACAACAATTGCAATTGCACCATTACTAATTGCATTAGTAACGAATTTATGTCCATCAGAAGTAAATCCCTTAATCGCCACAAACAAGCTTCCCCTTTTTACATCTTTAGAATTATTTACAATGCTATTAATTTCCAAAGTTTCAGGATTACCTATTACAGAAACGATTTCGATATTTTGAATTAGCTTATCAAGTTTCATTAGTTAATTCTTAACTTGCTATTTGATTTTGAAAGTTGACATTTTATTTCACACTCAGTAATCTTTTCAAGTCCAGTTCCGGGTTCTATACTTTGCCAAATAATTTTTCCACTTCCAACTATTTTGTATTTAATTCCCAAATCATTCATTATTTTCATTGCATCTCTTTTAGTGTAGTTATAGAGATTCGGCATGGATGACTCATTTCCAGAATAATCAATTTTTCGTTCAATCTTAGTTTCATCACTCTGATTCGGTAAATTAGAGGTGGTAAATATTTCACTATTTGATATTTCATTAGTTGCATATTTTGGACTACTAATGTTTTTTTCATTTACTTTAGTTGGAATAATATTTTTATCCGAATCTACAATACGCTCTGCTATTTTTTTAAATATTGGAGCAGCAACTCTTCCACCATATCTTCCAATTTTGGGTGACTTAACAACTATTAAAGAGATATATTTAGGATTGTCTGCTGGAAAAAAACCAACAAACGAAGAATTATAATCTGAGCTTGAATACTTCTTATCAATAAGTCTTTGCGAAGTTCCAGTTTTACCGGCAACAACAACATTTGGAAGAATTGCCTCTTTGCCTGTTCCATCAGAAACTGCATCTTTCATCATTTCAATAACTTTTTTAGAAGTTTTTTCAGAAATTACTTTACGAATTTTATTTGATGAAAACTCCTCGATATAATTTCCCTCAACATCGCGTATAGATTTGATTATATATGGCTGATACAAATCACCACCATTCACAAGTGCACAATAAGCTGTTAATAACTGAATTGGAGTCACAGCAATTTCATATCCAAAAGAGATGAAATTCTTTGAAATTTTTGAATAGTATTTTGGCTTTTTAAGTTGCCCAGCAGTTTCACCCGGTATATTGATAGAAGTTAAATTTCCAAAACCATAATCTCTTAAGTATCTGTAGAAAAGATTATCATCAATTCTGTCACTAAGTTTTGCAATTCCAATATTACTAGAATGCGAAATAATTTCAGATGAAGTTAAACTTTCATACTCGTGAGTATCACGTATTATTGCACCCTTCACTTTATATTTACCATTCTCTGTATTAATAACTTCTCTTTCATGTGTTAATTCTTCTTCCATAAGAAATGACATTACCAACGGTTTTATTGTTGAACCAGGTTCATAAGTATCAGTTAAAGCTCTATTTCTTCTTTCTGAATCAGAAAAAAGGCTATAATTAGCAGGATCATAGTCGGGTTGATTTGACCATGCAAGGACTTCTCCATTATTAGGATCCATTATAATACCTACGGCAGTTTCACCTTTGTATTTTTTTAATCCTCCTCTTAATTCTTCCTCTAGAATTTTTTGCAAATTTCTATCAATTGTTAGCTCAACATTACTTCCAGTTTCTGGTTTTACAGAAAATTTTTGATTAACTGTTACAATTCTTCCTTGAACATCTCTCTCAATATATTTGTATCCATCAATACCAGTAAGATTTTTATTAAACTGCTTTTCTACTCCGTTAATTCCATCCAATTTTTTATCAACATAACCAAGAACATGAGAAGCAAGACTTCCGTATGGATATACTCTTGAATAATCCTCAACTTTGAAATATCCACTTGCAATAAAATCGGATAAATTTAGAACATCCTCTTGAGATGCTTTCTTTTCCAGACAAATATTTTTGTTAGCACTATTCAATTTTTGCAAATAATATTTTTCTGTTTTTCCAAATTGTAAGGCAAACCGCTTAGCAATTTTTCCTTTTTCCTTTTTGTTAGTCATTCTTGTATCTACAAATAGGGAAACATCATCTTTTGTGTATGCTAAAAGTTCACCATTTCTATCTTTAATTAAACCACGTTCAGCTTTAATTTTAATTGTTTTATTCTGTTGACGTTCAGCTATTTTTGAATATTTATCATGCTGTGATATCTGAATAGTGAATAATTTTCCTATTAGTACTACAAGTACTATAAATAATAAAAAAATTATAACAAGAGCTCGAGAATTATTCATACTTGCTATCAACTATCCTTTTAATTTGATTTATTTTAAGATTACTTAAATAAATATTTTTGACTGAATTACTAATTCTTACCATTCCTAAACGAGTTTTGGCTATTTCAACAATTCGACCTTCAGCTGAAAGTTTTTGAATCTCAACTAACTCTGTTTCAAGTCTACTTTGCATAACTGCCAATTCTTTCTCTTTCTGATCTATATCTTTATAAAGAAATTTAATTTCAGTTTGAAGAAAAAGGTAAAGAAATACTATAGCAACAATTGGCAAAATAAAATAGAAGAATAAGTTTGCTATTGATCCTTTATTCTTAACTTTTTTATTTGCTTTTTTCTTTGTCATAGCTTCTCAGCAACTCTTAATTTTGCACTTCGAGAACGTCTATTTTCTTTAATCTCATCACCACTTGGTACAATTGGTTTACGAGTTACTATTTTTAATTCTGGTTTTGTATCACACATGCATACTGGGTAGTCTGTAGGACAAATGCATGTTTTTGTTTTTTCCTTGAAAAATTGCTTCACTATTCTATCTTCTAAAGAATGGAAAGTGATTATTGCTATCTTTCCATTCTTATTAAGTACTGAAACTGCTTTTTCCAAAAAATCTTCTAACTCATCAAGTTCGTTATTTACAAATATTCTTAATGCCTGAAAAATTCTTGAAAGAGTTTTGTTTAAATATCTTTCTGGAGTAAATTCTTCAATTATTGCTTTTAACTGACCTGACGTTTTAATTTTCTCATTTAATCTATAACTACAAATAGCTTGAGCTATTTTTTTAGAATTTCTCTCTTCGCCATATTTGAAGAAAATATCAACTAGCTCGTTTTCACTAATCTTATTAAGAAAAAAAGATGCTGGCTCACCTTTTGATTTATCCATACGTAAATCTAGAGGTACATCCTCTCGAAATGTAAATCCAGAATCTTTATTATCTAACTGAAAGGATGAAACTCCTAAATCAGCAAAAATTCCATCAAATTTTTCAATGAACTCAATTTTGGAAATATCAATTATATTAGTAAAACTCGCATTATAGAGTTCCACTCTCTTATCATTTTGAAATTTATTTTTACAATGCTCGTATGCTATAGCATCTTTATCTGTTCCAATATATTTAGCATCATCAGCAAGATGTGCTAAAATTAACTCTGTATGTCCCCCAAAACCGATTGTTCCCTCAAAATAGAAACCCGACTTGTCGGAAA
Source organism: uncultured Melioribacteraceae bacterium (assembly GCA_965370315.1). Taxonomy (GTDB): domain Bacteria; phylum Bacteroidota; class Ignavibacteria; order Ignavibacteriales; family Melioribacteraceae; genus 1-14-2-50-31-20. The sequence continues at coordinate 8,977 of CBDUTO010000076.1, read as the reverse complement.
TCAAATTCTCAATGCTTTCATTTAATAATACGGGTGTATGATGATTCATCTGCTCGCCTGTCCCACATTTTAGCAGGATAATTTTCAGTTTTTGTAAGACCCGTTTTGCCGTCGGGCAAGTGGAACTCACTCCAAAAATTGAAGCTTGCTTCACTTTATGACATATTCATTACTTCTTTGGCTATACTTTCGTATGGTTCTTCAATCTCTTTCAAATACTCTTCGTATAATTTTGGATTCCATACTTCGATGTATTTATTCATTCCTAAAATGATTACATCTTTTTCAATCTCTGCAAACTCAATTAATTTTTTAGAAACTAATAGTCTTGATTGTGTGTCAAATTGATCCTCAGCGGCCTCTTGCAAAAAGAGCCTCATAAATTTTGTGTCTTTAGGGTCAAAACTGTTTAGCTTGTCCAATTTACTTTCAAGAAGTTCTTTCCAGTAATTCATTGGATAAATATTAATGCACTTCTCCGAACCTCTTGTAAGAACAAAAGTATCATTAGCATCAGGAGAGACAAATTTCCTTAATCTAGCAGGAATTGATATCCTTCCTTTTGCATCAATTGTGTAATTAAAACTACCTAAAAACATATCATTTTCAATTTGTTTTTGACATTTTTAGGGAAACTTCATCTTTTTTTCCCACTACCATACAAAATAACTCTTTTATTAGGGAAATGTCAAGCAAAATGTGTATTTGAATTTATGTTAAATCGAAGTAAATGTTGAAGTTAGAGAGATTAGTAAAACTTATATTTTATTCTTTGAAGCTATAGTTAATCGGATGATAAATTTAGAGGGTAAATGATAAATGAGCCAACTAGCGGAGTCGAACCGCTGACCTACTCATTACGAATGAGTTGCTCTACCAACTGAGCTAAGTTGGCTTAAAATAAATCAAAAATGAGTCCCAAAACTATGGGACTCATTCTAAATTTTAATTAATTAAAACTAAACAAGAATTATTTCTTTTTATGTCTATTTTTTCTTAATCTTTTCTTTCTTTTGTGAGTTGCCATTTTATGACGTTTTCTTTTCTTTCCACTAGGCATAACTTATTCTCCTTTAGTGATTATCTAATAAATCTTTTGCTTTAATTCCAATATTTGATGTTGGATTAATATCTATTGCTTTTTTCCAAAACTTAAGTGCATTATCATGATCCCCTTTGGCAGAACTTACAATTCCCATATTAAAGTGAGCTATTTGATGTTTTGGATTTAATGTGATTCCTTTTTCCATAGTTTTAATAGCTGCATCATAATTTCCAAGTTGGTAATAACAAACACCCATATCAATAATTACATCAACATTATTCGATTCTTCCTCTAAGTATTTATTGTAGTTGTCAATTGCCTTTTGATAAAAACCCGAATCATTTAACAAATGAGCTAATTTTAGTAATGCTGTTAGATCATTTGGATTATTCTTAACATTGCTTTCTAATGATTTAATTTCATTCAATGCAGTCATATCAGCACTATTACGAACTTGATTATTTGCTTTGGTATTATTTACTACTTTGCTATTATCAACTTTAGGTGTTACAAAAGTTCCACCAGCATAAAGTATAATCATACCCACTAACAATAAAAATATAACCAAATAGACTATTTTTACTGTACTAATATTCTGCTTATTATTACTAGTTTTATTTTCCATTTTTCTAATTACTACTCTCTTTCTGCTTCATACCTTTGTCTACAGAACTTTTAAAATCTTTCGAAAACTTAAATGTTGGTACATAATGTTCATCTACAAAAACTTTTTCTCCAGTCCTAGGGTTTCTAGCATATCTTGCATTTTTTTTCTTAACTCTATAACTACCAAAACCTCTGATCTCTATACCATTTCCGTCACGTAATGATTGAATTACAGTATTCAAGAATCCTTCAATAATGGCTTCAGTCTCTAGTTTTGTTAAGCCAGTACCATCTGCAACTCTTTCAACTATATCAGCTTTGGTCATACCAATTCCTTGTAACTTGTTAAGAAAAATCTATTAGAGCTACGAAAGTTATGAAAAACAATATTAAATTCAAAGTTTTTTCTCTTATAACCTTCTGTTTAATAATAAGTTAGAGAGTTTTTTTCAGAGAAAATCAACTAAATGTTAATTCAATTTGATTGAGAATGACAATAGAATTATATTTGCACTTTATAAATTAATAAATGGTCTAAATGGAATTACTTCCTATTATATATTGGTCGCTAATTGGAGTTGGAATAGTTGCTGTTTTGGTGATTGTGTTTTCATATATCACATTTCAAGTTAGAAAGCGATTAGGAAATATTCCGAGTGAAGAGGTAACAGGTAGAGCACGAAATAAGAAAGTTACTGTTACTAATCCCGACAAAAAAACAATTCCTAAAAAAGTTCATCATCCTAAAGTACAAACTCGATCAAAATTGAAAGAGAACAAACAAAAAGAAAAGAGAAGAACTACTACTCCAAAGGAAGAGAGTAGTGAGAAACTATATAAACGACCAACGCAGGGTGAGAAAAAAAGTAGAATTGAAATTGTGAATTCACCTCAAGAAGATCCTAAATATCATTCAATGGATACAAATCCAAAACGTGGAGGATGGAAGTAGTTTTAAATTAACTTTTCTAATTTATCCAATAAACTATTCATTTTTTTCGTAACTGCAATTATTGGCTCCGCTGTAGTCATATCAATCCCAGCACTCTTAAGAACCTCGATTGGATAATCAGAACTTCCTGAATGTAAGAATGAAATATATTTATCAACTGCACTTTTACCCTCCAGTTTAATTTTACTAGATAGAGCTTCTGAAGCGGCAAAACTTGTAGCATATTGATATACATAAAAATTGTAGTAAAAGTGAGGCACTCTTGCCCATGTATAAGTTTCTTCCTTATCTAAAGTCATTCCATTTCCCCAGAACTGAAGATGCAATTCACCATACAACTTAGAAAGCATATCTGGAGTAAGTGCTTCACCATTGTGATTTTTTTCATGAACCATCTGCTCAAACTTTGCAAATAGAGTTTGTCGATAGAATGTTGTTACAATATTGTTGATATGCTTTTCAATTAAAAATAATTTTTCATCCTTAGTCTTTGCATTTTCAATTAGAAAATCTAGTAGTAATGCTTCATTTACAGTTGAAGCAACCTCAGCAACAAATATAGAATAATTAGCATATGGATATGGTTGACTCTGCCCAGTATAGAATGAATGCATATTATGCCCCATCTCATGAGTTAGCGTAAACACATCATTCAACTCATCACTCCAATTTAAGAGAACGAAAGGATGTACTCCAAATGTTGTTCCAGACGAATAAGCACCACTGCGCTTAGCTTTTGTTTCATATACATCTACCCATCTATTATCAAAAGCATACTTCACATCTCGCACATAATCTTGTCCCAAAGGTAAAATTGAATCGAGTACTAGTTTAATACCATTATCGTATGTGTAATCCCTTTTTACCGAAGGAAACAATGTAACATATGCATCATACGCATGGAATGTTTCTAGTTTAAGATAGTCTTTCTTTAACTTAGCCCACCTATGCAATGGCTCTAAGTTGCTACTTATGGAATCCACTAAATTATCATAAACAGATAGAGGGATGTTGTTTGCATCTAGTGCTGCTTCTCTACTTGAACTATACTTTCGTGTTTGTGAATTAAAATAATCAGCTTTTATATTACCACTAAATAAAGCTCCAAGTGTGTTTTTGTGTTCTATGTACGGCACATAATAATTTTCATAAAACCTCTTTCTATATTCTCTATCTAAAGAATACATTGCTGAACTATATCTTCCATGAGTAATTTCAATTTCTTTTCCATTCTCATCTAATATAGTCGGAAATGTTAAATCTGCATTTGTTAATAATCCAAATGTTGAAGAGGCAACTTGCAAAGCAGGAGAAACATTTGCTAAAATAATTTCTTCTTCTGCAGAAAGAGTATGAGTTTTGGTTCTCAATAAATCATCAATTAGATGTTTATATATTTGTAAACCTTCATTCTCTCTAATAAAATCGTTCAGTCTATTTTCTGGAATTTCTAAAATCTCTGGCTTAATAAATGCAGATGAAGCTGATATTTTTGATGCAAGAGCCATGAGGCGATCATACATGCCCTGGTATTTTTCGTCAGTTAGATCTATATCCTTGGCAAGCATAGCATAAAGATGCAATCTATCTAAAATGATTCCTAATTCTTCATCAAATTTTAGACATCTCAATAAATTTTCTGATGATTCGCTCAGCGTATTTTTAAATGCAATTAGTCCAGTAGATTTTTCTTCTACTCTATTAAAATTGCTTTCCCATTCAGCATCGGATGAAAAAATGTCTTTTAAATTCCATTTGTACTTCTTATCAATTTCAGCTCTTTTTTGTAATCCAGAAGATTTCATTTCTGCCTCAAAATATTTATTAGTCTTAATATTACTTAACAATTTTTTCACCATACTAAATTTATTTAACGACACAATTATTTTTGTCATCCGAAAAATAACAACTTTTACAATGAGATTTTTTCTTAATATAGTTTTCAACTCTCATTGATTTTATTCCATCAATCATTCCCACTTCAAACTGTTCTAACATTTCGGTTGATACATCAATTAAAGCCTCCTGATTGGGATCTTCAATGAACAACAACATACTTTTAATGCTAGTCACTTTAGGATTCATCTTCTTGACTAGAAAAGAATAGAAAAGAAGTTGGTATTTATAGTTCTCTAATTTTTCAGTTGCAGAATATTTTTGTAAGCTATCGGTTTTGTAATCAATAATTATTGCTCTATCGCCATCAATAATTAATTTATCAATTATGCCATAGAGATAAAAATCATTTTGCTTTATATAAATTTCATACTCATCATAAAAAACTTTATATCCTTTAAGATTCTTATAGATCTCTGATTCGTAATAATTTAATACTAGTTCTAAAATATTATTTTTAGTGGTTTCTAATTCCTTATTATCTAATTTATCAGGAATTGTAGTTAGTAATTCATCTATCCTCCAAGCTAGTTTCTCAGAAGACACATCTTCCTCAAGTATTTTATGAACAATACTACCTTTAATGTTTGCAGGAATATTAGAATTACTTTCTTCACTATTCTCATGTGAAAAATCGAATGACTCACTCTTTTCTTTACCATCATAATAGAGTGCTGTATAGCCAAGATCATAAATTAAATGATATTTTAATGGGCATTGATTAAAGACAGAAATTTTGGTTGCGGAAATAATCTCATTTTTGGGTAAGTCATTAATTGTACTAATATCTATATCATATTCAATTTTCATACTTTCGGAAGCCACCAAACCAATGTTTGAATCTTCCTCTAAGTAGTTTATAACTGGAACACTAATTGAAACTAGATTCTCCGACATTAAAAATTCATTATTAACCTCTAACATAAAGGTCACTTTTTCAACAATTGCATGAGTATTACCGAAATCCTCAATACCTAAACCCCTTTGAAACATTTGAAGAAAAGAATCTTTTGAAACACTTAGAGAATCATCTTTTTTTCTCTTTGCTGTAGCTGATATATACAAATAATTTTCAGCTCGTGTAACAGCTACATAGAGCAATCTTTTAACCTCAGCAATACTTTTCTTTTCTGAAATAAAATTATAAATGCCTACAATGGGTGCAGAAGTATATTCTTCAAAATAATTATCTAACGGAAGTTTCGTTAAAATTCCAAGTTCCTTATCAATACTAATGCTTTTTGATTTCACTTGGTCTTTCATTCCCATGCTATTTGAATCAATTAAGAACACTACCGGAAACTCCAGTCCTTTCGAGGCGTGGATTGTCATAAGCTTTACTACATTCTCATCGGTTCCAATTGTAGCTTGACTTTCATCTTCTGTTTTCTGGATAAATTCTTTAAGATAAATAACAAAATCATATAGCGTTACAGAACCCTTGTTCATAAATCCAATTGAAGTACTAATTAATTTATCAAGGTTTGCTAATATTTGGTTCCCATTTCTTTTGGATTTTGCTTTAGCAAAATAACCGCTTTCTGTCAGAGTGTTTCTAATCAATAGAGATATTTCAAAACTTTTTGATTTTTGAATATCTGCTGTTAGTTGTTTAATTACTGATAATATTTCGGACTTCCCTTTTGAGTATTTTAATAATTTATCCCAAAAACTCTCTCCAACTTCTTTAGCGATTTCATACAACTCACTATCTGAAACCATAAAGAAAGGTGAGCGTAGTATGGCAACTAAAGATTCATCACTATTACGATTGATCAGAAACAACAAGTAATTATAGACATCATAAATTTCTTGTTGTTGATAAAAGCCCTTGCCACCATAGATACGATAAGGGATATCACAATTTAACAATTCAGATTCAAGATCAACAAATGCTTTTCTTTTTCTCGCCAATATTCCAACATCTTTAAATTCGGCTTTCCCTGTTCGAACTAACTCTATAATCTTCTTTACAACTAATCTATTCTCACTATCCGTTTCCTCAGTCCCCTCTGAAAGAAGAAAAGCAATTTCTCCTTCATCACTATTTTCACGAGCACAAATTAGCTCGCTATATGCTACCTCATTGAACAAAAGATTCGGACTTGAGAACAACTCTCTAAATACTTTATTTGTGAAAAGAGTAAGTTTTGGTGATAAACGGAAACTATGTGGTAATTGAAGTAATCCTTCATCATTGTTTGTTGTTTTAATTATTTCCTTTGTTTTATTGAAGATTCGAAGATCAGCACCACGAAACATATAGATAGACTGCTTCTCATCACCCACAATAAATAGATTACCTCTTTTTAAGTAGTCTAATATTGGAATAAAGATATTGAATTGAATTTCATTTGTATCTTGATATTCATCAATCATAAAATATTCATATCGTTCGGATAGATAGGATTTCACATCATCTCTTTTAACAATTTTTTCAGAGTATAAAAGTAAATCCTCAAAATCCAAGAAGCCTTTTTGAGTTTTTTTCTGAGTATATCTCTTTAAAACTGCATTCCAAACAATTAGAATATCCTTTCCAAACTTTGCTAATTGTAATTCTGCTTTTTTATATTCATCAGCAAAGTTAAGAGCTTTGAACTCTTTGTGAAATTCTTCAACAGATTCAATTTCCTGATGGAATTCTTCTCTATTCTTTTTTGTTAAGTAACCAACAGATCTTACTTTTCCTGTACCCGTTAATAAAAATGAAAATAATTCGTTCAGTCCAATTGCAGATTTTAATGAATCATTTTCAAAATCTAAGCTTGATAAAATCGTGTTAACTTTTTCTGCTATCTCATTATCATTAGAAATTAATTTAACATGCTTATTTATTGCTTCAATAGAAAGAACAACTTCAGTAATTTTCTCAGAAAATATTTCCTCAAAGTATTGTGAAAACTTATTATGAAAGAATGTTGATATTTGAGCTACATCTTTTTTATAAACTAAATCATCTAGAGATTGGACAGCACTTCGCTGATTAATCATTTTTTTTAAAATCTTTTTCAGAGTATTTGAAGAACCAAATAACCGAATATTATTTTTCAAGTACTTAGTAAGATCATCTTCAATGCGAAGAGAATTTGAAATAATTTCATCAATTGACGCAAGCATCAATTCATCCGATACTCTTTGATCTATTGGGATAAAGTTAGCATCAATATCAGCTTCAGTAGGAAACTCCTTTAGTATTTCAGTACAAAATGAATGAATAGTTGATATTTTTGCTGAGACAAGTTCCCGTCTAAGTTTTATCAGTTTATACTCATCATCTTTATTCGTCGCGTCTTCAATTCTGCTTTCAATTTCATCAGCTATTCTATTATATAATTCTGAAGCCGCCTTTTCTGTGAATGTAATAGCAACAATATTATTCAGCGAAATATTTTCTTCTAAAAGAATTGATAAAAATCTTCGTGCAAGAACAAAAGTTTTTCCTGAACCAGCATTTGCTGTAAGTGATATGTGGTGATTATGATTAAGTGCTTCTTTCTGATATGGAGTTAAGTTTGGCATTTTATTTATTTTTAATTTCTATTAAAAGAGTAGTTCCGTTTGATGACGTCTCCTTAACTGATATTTTTCCATCTATCATATTAAGAAATCTCTTAGTAAGTGTTAAACCAAGCCCCATACCACTCTCTTTTGTTGTAAAGTTCTCGTCAAATATTTTCATTTCTACATTTTCATCAACTCCATGTCCATCATCCCTTATTTCAATTCCAATAGTTTTCGCAGATGTAAAAAGTAAAATACTAATTACTTTTGCATCAGCCTGAATTGCATTTCTAATTAAGTTAACAAACATTCGCTGAGTTTGTTCTTTATCACTCATTAGAAAAATAGATTTTTCTATAACATCTATATTGATAGTACATTTTTCTTCAATGAATAAGTCAATTGTTTCATTTACAACTTTAACAAGATCCACTTCTTCTAATTTGATACTTGGCATTTTTGCAAAACTTGAAAATTCAGATGCAATGTTTTTTAATATATCAATTTGTGCAATGATTGTTTTAGTAACTTTATCAAAAATAGAATCGAACTTTTCACTTTTATCATTCCGAGCTATAACTAAGTGTTGCACAGCTAGTTTCATTGGAGTTAATGGGTTTTTAATTTCGTGGGCAACTTGCTTTGCCATTTCTCGCCAAGCTGATTCACGTTCTACCTCAGCCAGTTCTACTTGATTTTTCTTTAACTCACGAACCATTAGATTGAAGCCAGATATCAATTCTTTAATCTCACCGCTTTCATTATCCTCTAATTGTATATCCATATCACCGTGACTCACAGAACGTGTTGCTTTTGTAAGTTTTTCTATTGGAGCTGATATTTGGTTTGCTAGAAACGTGCTTAAAATAATAATTAAAATAATTGCCAATGAGTAAGTTCCAAACAAAAACACATTAAGTTCAATACCAGTAAGGGGAAGCTGAAACTTATTAAATATGTCACTTATTTTAATA
>CBDUTO010000075.1:0-21516 GCA_965370315.1 uncultured Melioribacteraceae bacterium | reverse complement strand
GTTGGATAAGCGTTTTTGAGTGAGTTGTCGTCGGCGCTTTATGCATCAGCCGTTAGGCAGTTTGTGATGAAAATAAATTAGGGGTATATGAAAACCATATTAGAGCTATCACATACAGAAACAAAGAAATATTTATTAAAAAATGAAAGCTATTTTAATTTTGATCTCCCACAATACTTTAAATTTCATAGACTACTAAAAAAAATTTCTGCTACAATTGAAGGAAAACCACTTTCCAGTTTCTATAAACACTACACAGATAAAAAAACACAAAAACAACGAACGCTTTTTCCCAGTAATTATGAAAAAGTTAATTATCGTTTTCTAAATAACAAAGACGGAAAATTTGCATGGCGTCCATTTCAATTAATTCATCCTGCACTTTATGTCTCGCTTGTTCATGAGATTACGAAAGAAGAAAATTGGGATTTTATTGTTACCAGGTTTAAGGAGTTTCGGCAAAATCCAAAAATCAGATGTTTTAGTATTCCATTAAAGTCTGAGGATGAGTTGTCGGATAAAGCCACGACAGTAACAAATTGGTGGCAATCCGTTGAGCAAAAATCTGTAGAATTAGCATTAGATTATGAATATATTCTTCATACTGATATTGCAGATTGTTATGGATCAATATATACTCATTCAATTGCATGGGCGTTACACACAAAAGTAAAAGCAAAAAGTGGAAGAAGCAATAATAAGTTAATTGGAAACGTCATTGATAAACATCTTCAAAGTATGTCCTTTGGACAAACAAACGGAATTCCACAAGGTAGTGTATTAATGGACTTAATTGCTGAATTAGTTCTTGGCTATAGCGATTTAAAACTGTCCAGTAAATTGGAAAAAACATCAATTGATGATTATCAAATAATTCGCTACAGAGATGATTATAGAGTTTTTACAAATAACCCTCAAGATGCTGAACTCATATTAAAAAACATCACTGAAGTATTAATAGATCTAAATATGCGTCTCAATGCTCAAAAAACTTTTGTTTCAGATAATGTTATTCAAGGTTCTATCAAACCTGACAAACTATATTGGAATTTATCGAAAAGAGGGACTAAAAGCCTACAAAACCATTTATTTTTAATACATAGTTTATCCCAAAAATTTCCGAACTCTGGAAGTCTTAGCAAAGCTTTAACAAAATATTTTGATAGAATAACTAATCTTAAAGAGACTTATGAAAATATCAATGTTCTGATAAGTATTCTTGTAGATATTACTTTTAATAATCCAAGAACTTATCCAATCTCATCTGCAATTTTGAGTGAAATGCTACTGTTCTTTGACCAGAAAGAAAGAGATGCCATTCTGGAAAAAATTTCAAATAAATTTGATAAAATCCCAAATATTGGGCATTTACAAATATGGCTTCAGAGAGTGACTATTAAATTTGATAGAGAGAGAGTTTTTTCAGAAACTTTATGTAAAAAAGTAAATGACTCAAAGATAGATATTTGGGAGTCGAAATGGTTAACCACAAGTCTTAGAAACCTTATTTCTAAAGAAGTTATAGTTGACGAGAATACAATTAAAAATATGGGCCAGGTAATTGAGCCTACAGAAGTTAAATTGTTTAAATCTAAATCAGGTTATAAGTATTAAGCATCATACATACCTAACGTTATAAAGGATTCATGCCGAAACGGGGCTGAGGTATAATCCAGTGTTTCACATTTAGTAGCAGTTGATGACAATTGAGACTTTCTTAAACGTAATTTAATTAAATTTGGGATGCTGGTAGTATCAAATTAAAGATGCTTAGTTGAACAAAATATTGGAGCTGAGCTAATTGATTGATACACTTTAAGTCGCTAAGAAAAATATGGTTTTCTCGATATTGATGAAGTTTATGTGGAATTATAGTATTATATATTGCAATAGAAGGATAGTGTGGAGTAGTTGATATGACTGAAGAAACTGCTATAAAGTTTTTTGAACAAAAACAAATTCGCTCTATTTGGAATGAGGATGAAGAGAAGTGGTATTTCTCGATAATTGATGTGGTTGAAGTTCTTTCAAACCAACCTAATTATCAAAGGGCAAGAAATTATTGGAAAGTCCTTAAACATAGACTTCAAAAAGAAGGTAATGAAACGGTTACAAATTGTAACCGTTTGAAATTGCTTTCGGCAGATGGAAAAATGCGTCTAACAGATGTAGCTGATACAGAGCAATTATTTCGTTTAATACAATCTATTCCTTCAAAAAAAGCTGAACCATTCAAACAATGGTTGGCAAATGTTGGGCGAGAACGGATTGATGAAATTGAAGATCCTGAGCTAGGAATTGACAGATTGATGGAAACATATCTAAAAAAGGGCTATAGCAAAGAATGGATAAATCAAAGACTTAAAAGCATTGAGGTTCGTAATGAGTTAACGGAGGAATGGGAAACAAGAGGTGTAGAAAAAGGTTTGGAATTTGCAATATTAACGGACGAAATTACAAAAGCTTGGAGTGGATTTAGAGTAAAATAGTACAAAAAACATAAAAGCCTAAAAAAGGAAAATCTTCGTGATAACATGACAAATTTAGAACTTGTTTTAAACATGTTAGCTGAAGCTACAACGACTGAAATAAGCAAAGAGAAAAATCCAGAAACTTTTGAAGAGAATAAAACTATAGCTAATCAGGGTGGAACAATAGCAGGAAATACCCGAAGAGAAATTGAAGAAAAAACAGGAAAAGAAATAGTAAGTTCTTTGTCAGCAAAGAAAATACTTGCAGGAAAAAACGAAAAATTCAAAGTGGTAAAAGATAAAAGGAAGTAGCCTGAAATGTTTTGTGTAAATGGGTAAAGTGCTGGCATTGTTCTATTCACACATGTAACAGGGGCAAACTAATTAAATGTTAGAAAAATTTCACACTCTTCTAGAAGATTCAACATCTAAAAACCAGTTAACAATTCCATTATTAGGATTGACCATTGATGCTGGGTAATTTTTAGCAATCTCGGTTTGATTTACTATTTCATAAACTCTATTGGCTTTGTTTTTACCAACAGCCACAATCACAACCATTTCAGAATTGTTAATTATATTTCCAGTAATTGTAATTCTCCTCTGCCCTGATGTTGGATGCTCGGCAACTTCGCAATGGTTTGGAGAACTAAAGAGTTCTATTTGATGTGGGAATATAGATGCAGTGTGACCATCTTCTCCAAGACCCAATAATACAAAATCAAATTTTGGAGAGCCATTCTCTTTAGGTAGATTATCTTCCAAAATCTTTGAGTGGCTAATTGCTTCTTCTTCTGGATTCTTTTCCCCTCTCATTCTAAATATGTTTGCTTCATTCAATTCAATTTTTGAGAATAAATAATCGTTTGCCAATTTGTAATTACTATCCGTATTAGTTGGTGGAACGCATCTTTCGTCTCCCCAAAAGAATCTGATTTTATTCCACTCAATTTTAGTATTAAAGTTTTCACTTAAATAATTAAATATTTTTATTGGAGTACTCCCACCAGAAAGAGCAATTGAATAGAACTCCCCTTCTATCAAATTATCGGTCTTCTGCATCCAGAAGTTTCCAAGAAATTCTGCAAGTTCCTCTATAGTATTAAATATTTCTATTTTATTTTTACTTTTATAACTCACAATAAATTCCATCATCTGCTAAATTTTTGCAAGGGTATCGCCATGTACTCCCCTCTTCTTCAATCAATTCATCCGCAACATCGGGGCCCCAAGTTCCACAAGGATAACCATAAACAGGAATTGACTTATCGTTTTTCCAAGCGTTTAATACAGGGTCTAAAAACTCCCATGCACTCATAACAGCATCTCCACGAGCAAATAGAGTTGAATCACCTAACATTGCATCAAGCAACAATCTTTCGTAGGCAGAGGGGACGCGCTGATGTGCGAGATCGGAGTAGTGGAAATCCATGTTGACAGTTTGGACATCAAATCCACTACCAGGAACTTTCATTCCAAATTTCATTAGAATTCCTTCGTCTGGTTGAATTCTAATTATTAACTGATTGCTACCTTCGTTTAATTCTTGTTTCTTAAATAAAAAATGTGGAGTGCATTTAAAATGAATTACAGCTTCAGTTACTCTTGTTGGAAGTCTTTTACCAGTTCTAACATAAAACGGAATTCCTCCCCACCTCCAATTATCTATGTAAAATTTAAGTGCTGCAAAAGTTTCGGTTTTCGATTCTGGGTCAACGCCCACCTCATCTCTGTAACCTTTTAATTTTTCACCTTTCACATTCGATTCCAAATACTGTCCACGAATAACATATTTTGCAACATCTTTTTCGTCAATCCTTCTTATTGATTGAAAAACTTTTTCAGTTTCATTCCTAAGAGATTCAGAATCGAGAGATGATGGTGGTTCCATAGCTATCAATCCAACAAGTTGAAGAAGATGATTCTGAATCATATCACGCAAAGCACCAGAACCATCATAATAGCCACCACGCTTTTCAACTCCAATAGATTCTGATGAAGTAATTTCTATATGGTCAATATAATTTCTGTTCCAAAGGGGTTCAAATATTCCGTTAGAAAACCTTGTAACCAAAACATTTTGTACTGTCTCTTTTCCGAGATAATGATCTATTCGGTAGATTTGATTTTCGTTCCAATTCACTTTTAATTCAGCATTCAATTCCATTGCACTTTGTAAATTGTAACCAAATGGTTTCTCAATTATTATTCTCTTCCATCCGTTTTTTTCTTTATTCAATTTAACTTTTGCTAAATTTTCTGGTATCACAGAGTATAAACTTGGCGGAGTTGATAAATAGAATATTATATTTTTATCAATGTTTAATTGATCTGTAATTGAAGTAACTCTCTCTTTCAAAGCTATAAATGATTCGGTCAATTTTGCATTGACACTTTGGTAGTATACCGATTTAAGAAAATCGTCTATTCCATCTTCATTTTTTTCTTGAGAAAATTCTACAATTCCATCTCTCATTAGCTTTCTATATTCTGCATCGGTTAATTCAGATCTACTTGCACCAACAATTGAGAATTTTTCTGGAAGCAAGTCCTGCATGAACAAATCGTATAGCGCAGGTACAAGTTTGCGTTTAGTTAAATCGCCCGAAGCACCGAATATTACAATTATTTGATTTTCTGGTTTTTTCATAATTTCTTTCTGGTTAATTATTGGAGCTAAATATAAATATTTTGATTCTGAATTGTTGCGATTTTGTCTGATGCTATAATTGATTACTTCAAACGAAATCAATTATTCTAAGATATGCTACTATATTCACTTTCTGATTACCCAAACATTCTTTATCAAAAATTAAACATCAACGATAAATCCATCCATCGTTCTCTGCCAAGCCAGTGAGTTGTGTTTTCAGGATCACTTGTAACACTTTCGTAAGCATCTACTATATATTTTTCATCGAGTATATTATAAATATTTACTCCTAAACTAATATTCTTTATAAACGATGCTGCGCCACTCCAATTAAATCCAAAATGAAGATTGAATAAATAATAATTTGGTATTGCTGAAGGCTGTTCTACTGTTAATGAATTATCATTTCTATCACTAATATTTAAGTGAGGATAATGAAAACCATTGAATAATATTTTAGGATTCATGTATAAGTTCAATCCACTAAAAATTTCTTGAGTAAAATCTAATCCAATATTAAGTTTAAGCATTGGGAATCCACCAACATATAATCCGCCAATTTTAGATTCTACAGGTATTTCTTCACCCTTTATTGCTTCATGATGACCAAACCCCGTAACATCATTTAGCCATTTGTTAAAACTAACTGAGAACATTCCATCAACACTTAAGTTTTGATTAAGCCTATACATCCCCTCCCCTTCAATTCCTTGGTGCAAAGCCTCGGCTCCATAAATATTGAATTTATAAGCCTGATAAGTATTAGGCTCGTAGTATGTAAAATTAAAAGCTTTGTCCTTCCACCAAGTAAGAAATGTGTTTAATCTATATGAAGAATTCTTAGTATTGTATCCATATCCAAGTTCAACAGATATCACCTTTTCGTTTTTTACATCTAGATATGTTTCGTTTGTATAGCTAAAAACATTCATAGATAATGGTGCCTTGGAATAATTTCCAATATTAAAATATGCATTGTGATAATCATCAAAATTATAATTTACACCAGCTTTAATTGTATACGTTGGAAAACTTTTCCAGCCAGTTTCTCTTTTTGGATCTGAAGCACTGTAATTGAAATGATCAATTCTGTTATATCCAGTCATGGCTAAAGAAAGATTTATGTATGCATTAACCGCATCCTTATTATGCTCGGCTTGGAAGAACATTCCAAGTGAGCGTGTAAAACTATCTGCATTATAATCAACTTTGTCACCAACAAATAACAACTCGTTAGGATTCTGATTCACATCTCCACTACCAATGTAATAATCGCCACCCAATAGATTACCCAAAGTGCTAAAATTTTCTGCAGAATAATATTTTCCATCTATCCCAAAACTTAAATCAATATTGTCGAGTTTATATTTTGCGGAGGACAAAAATGCAATCCAAGAGTCAATGTGTTTTGTGAACCTTAATGCTTTATCAGCTCTGTGGAGTTCTGTGCTGTAAGTAGAATCAATATTATTTGTGTTAAACTCCCACTCTTTATCAAAATCAATTAGCCCTGATTCCGTTCTGCTGAACTCACTCCACGGAGGAACAGTACCACCCCCATCACCATGAGATAAATATAGAGAATTTGAAATTACAAGCTTCTTATCCTTTCCCCAAATATGATTTAATGTAATGGAAGGATTATGAAATTCATTATCACGCAAGTTTAATGGTGTACCTTGAAGATAACCCCAATCAGCATTGAAACGGCTTCCTCTTTTCGACCAAGTATCCATAGTTAATGGAGTCTTCCTCTTTCCATGCTTTTGAGGTGAACCCATAAATTGAATCTCCAATAGATGATTTTGCAAAGCCAATCCAAGAGAAAAATAATAGCTGTATGCATCAAGCCATGTTTGGTCTGCATAACCATCGGATGTAATTCGGCTAATCATTCCCGTAAATTTTAGGTTTTCACTTAAAGGTGTTGAGAATGATAATAAGAATTTTTTATAATTTTCTGAACTTATTACCGATTTAATTTTTACCGAGTTTTGACTTGTGAATCCACTCTTGCTAATAATATTTACAGCACCACCGATTGAGGAAACTGAATAGGGAGTAGCACTAAGTCCTCTCTGTATTTGGATTGTCTCAACCACATCACTTAAGTCTCCCCAGTTCGACCAATAGACTTCTCCATTTTCTGGATTGTTGATTGGTATTCCATTTATCATTACTGCAATACTTGTCTGATCAAAACCACGGATGCTGAGACGTGAATCAGCAAATCCGCCTCCCTGATCCGACACAAAAACATTCGGAACAGATTGAATTATATCGGTTAAATATCTCGAACCCAAATTTTGTTGTATCTCAGATGAGCCAATGTTTGTGAAAGCAACGGGAGTTTCTCTTAAAGTAGCTTGTTTACCCTTTACCAATGATTCTTCAATCATAATGGTTTTTGGGATTAGGTTTACCGTAATTATAGTATCAGCTGATAGAGTAAGAGTTATTTTTTTTGTTTGGAATCCAATATATGATATTTGAATATTTACAATCCCTTTATGCAAATTGTTAATTTGAAATTTTCCATTATCGTTACTTATCGTTCCAATATTTGAATCGAGAATTAAAATATTTACATTTGGTAATGGTTCTATTCTTAAGGAATCGATAACTTTTCCAGATAGCGATACTGACTGAGCTATTGCATAATTGCACACTAAAACAAAAAGAAGAATCAATCTAATCATGAGTTTGTAACCTTTCTATATTATTTTCAACATTCTATTGATAGGTATACGAGCCTTTTCAGCAAGGTCTTCCGCAACTTTAACTTCATATTGATCATTCTTAAGAGTGTTAAGTAATTTATCTAAAGTAATCATTTTCATATATTCGCAGACAGAATCATCACTCATTGAATAAAACTTGGCCTCCGGTTTTAACTTATTCATTCTATGTAGAATTCCTACTTCGGTAGCAATTACAAATTGATTAGTTTCCGACTTCTCTACATGTTTCATCATTCCTTCAGTGGAAAATATTTTAATATTGCAGTCGTAAACTTCTGACTTCAACATACATGCAGTTGAACAACCACATTCTGGATGTACTAAGAAATCAGCGTTGGGATATTTTGCTATTTTTTTTTCAAAATCTATTTCACCAATTTTTTCATGTACGTGGCACGCTCCATCCCAGATTTTAATATTTCGTCCAGTAACTGATTTCACATAACTACCTAGAAACCTATCGGGTAGGAAGAGTATTTCCTTCTCCTCAGGAATGGCTTCAATTACTTTAACTGCATTAGATGATGTGCAACAATAATCCGTTTCAGCTTTTACTTCAGCTGTTGTATTTATATAACTAACCACTACTGCATTTGGATTTTCCTTCTTCCATTCCCTTAATTGATCTGCTGAAATAGATGAAGCAAGTGAACATCCAGCTTCTAAATCTGGGATTAGCACTCTCTTTTGTGGTGAAATAATTGAAGCTGTTTCTGCCATGAAGTGAACACCACAGAAAACAATTACATCTGCATCAGTTTCTGCAGCTACTTGAGATAGTCCAAGTGAATCCCCAACAAAATCTGCTACATCCTGAATTTCTGGGAGCTCATAATTATGTGCTAGAATCACAGCATTTTTCTCTTTTTTGAGTTTTACTATTTCATCGTAAATTTCCATTTCAACCTCTACACTATTAATAATGAAATATCTAAAGCACTCACAGAGTGAGTAATTGCACCAACTGATATATAATCAACACCAGTCTCTGCAACTTCACGAATATTCCTAACTGTTATATTTCCAGAAGCTTCAATCTTTGAACTTCCGTTTATCAATTTTACTGCTAATTCCATATCTTTTATTGACATATTATCAAGCATAATTACATCAACATTTGATTTAATTACTTCTTTGATTTCTTCAATATTTCTTGTTTCAACTTCTATTTTATAATCAAAGCCATACTTTTCCCTAACTACCTGAACAGCGCTAGTAATAGACCCATAAGCTTTTATATGATTTTCTTTCAACAGGACCATATCAAATAATCCGATGCGATGATTTTCACCACCACCTACGGCAACTGAATACTTGTCTATATATCTTAATCCAGGAATGGTTTTGCGAGTATCTAATAGTTTTGCTTTTGTGCCTTCTAATAAATCAACATATTCTTTTGTCTTAGTTGCAACACCGCTCATCCTTTGTAAGAAATTAAGTGCGGTGCGTTCTCCACTTAACACTGTCCTCATCAGTCCAGAAAACTCTGCTATGGTCTGACCCTTCTTAACTTCAGCACCATCTTCATGTTTTGGATTAAATTCAATCCCTTTATCATCTATCAATTTGAAAACATATTCAAACAGATTTAATCCTGCAATTATTCCAGATTCTTTAGCAACCAATTTTCCGATACCTTTCATATCTTTATCAATAACAGCCAAAGTAGTTACATCACCTTTTTGGATATCTTCACTCAATGCAAGCTTAATTGTCGTCTTCGATTTTTCAATATATTCAGCATTGAATTTCATCTTTTTCTCAAATTTAATTACAGAATTATTTAGAACTACATGCCCATAAAAATCATTAGAAAGATTTGGGAAGTTGCTTCTTTGATGTGAACCTCTGCTCTCTTTTCTATAGATAGCACTCTTCACTATAGTCAGAGCAAGCAGAAGCATATTTTTCTCTTTTCTAAGATAAACATCTGTTGTATTCTCTGGTACTTTCGTAGTCATTATTTCAATTTCATTTAGTGCATTATTCAATTCTTCCTCATGTCTTACAATGCCCACTTTTTCTGTAAAAATAATTTGAATTTTTCTATGCACTTTTTGATAGTGTTCCATTGATGATGTTACGACAACACTCTTATTATTTTTGATTTTTTGAAATGACAATGCCACACTTAGATTTTCTGAAGCTTTCAAAATTGCTCTTTTCCCAAAGACAAGACATTCTAACAACGAATTACTAGCCAAACGATTAGCACCATGGACACAAGTTGAAGCTACCTCCCCAATAGCAAACAGCCTGCGTATATTTGTTGCACCAAATATATCTGTTTTAACACCGCCAATTGAATAGTGAGCTGCTGGTGCTATAGGAATCAATTGTTTTGTGATATCAATATTATTCTCTAATGCAAAGTTGTAAATATTTTTGAAGTGTTTAGTAATTAGTGATTTGCTTAAATGACGAACATCCAAAAAGATATACTCATTATCACTTTTTTTAATTTCCTCAAATATTGCTTTTGCAACTATATCTCTTGGAGCTAATTCTTCCATCTCATGGTAGTTGGACATAAACCTATCGCCATTTGAATTTATAAGATAAGCCCCTTCTCCACGCACAGCTTCACTAATCAAGAATATTGCACCACTTTCAGAATAAAATGCCGTTGGATGAAATTGAGTAAATTCCATATCTCTAACTTCAGCTCCAACACTAATTGCCATTGATATCCCTTCGCCGATTGCTGCTTTTGGATTAGTGTTTCGAAAATAAATGTTATTATATCCACCAGTAGCAAGAATTGTGTTTTTTGCATAGAATGAATCTTGCTCATCTGAATTAAGGTTAAGAGTATTAATTCCTTTAACTTCATCATCTTCATAAATTAAGCTTAGAGCTTGAGTTCTATTATGAAAATTAATATTTGATATAGATTCAATTTTATTTAACAAAAACTTAGTAACAGTTTCTCCTGTGGAGCTTCCCTGAGCATGAAGAACTCTTCGTCTGGAATGCCCACCCTCTAATCCAAATAGATAATTACCATCCTTTTTATCGAATTCCATTCCAATGCTTATCAATTCTTTTACGCAGATTTCTCCTTCTTCAATTAGCACTTTTACTGCATTAACATTGCATATTCCTCGTCCAGCAGCTAAAGTATCTTCTATATGAGATTCTGTTGAATCATCATCACTAAGTGCAGCAGCAATTCCACCTTGTGCCAACCAAGAGTTACTTTTCTTTTTATCTATCTTAGAAACAATTAAAACACTTCCGAATTTTGAAGCATGATAGGCTGCAAATAAACCGGCTAGCCCACTACCAATAATTAAAAAATCATATATCTTATTATTCGTCATTTTTCTTTTCTTTATTATCTTCATCAACAAAAACAAGTTTTGCTTTGTAGTTAAAGCTTTCATCTTCGTTATACTCAGCATAACTAGCAATTATTACTAAGTCACCTAAGTGTACTTTTCGTGCAGCTGCTCCATTCAATCCAATCTCCCCTTTCTCTCCATAAATTACATACGTTGAAAATCTTTCACCATTTGTAATATTATAAATATCAACTTTTTCGAATTCTATTAAATTTGCTTCATCGCATAATGATTTATCAATTGAAATAGAACCTTCATAGTTTAAATCAGCTCCAGTTACAGTAGCTCTATGTATTTTCGATTTTAATAGTGTTCGTTTCATCTATACTCCTATTCATTTTAAGTGTTTCATAAAGTCCATGTAAAACTAAATTGGCATCAACATTATCAAACAATCCAGAATTTGCAAACAGTGCTGAAAAACCTCCAGTTCCAATTATAACTGGTTTCACACCTTGGAATGCTTCGTTTATAATTTTCTTTGTAATCTCTTTTACCATGCCAATCTGACCATGATATAGACCAATTTGAATACTTTCTATTGTTGTCTTTCCGTAAGATAAATCAGTCGATTTTATCTCTACCCTTGGCAATTTGGCTGTCTGTTTTTCCAAACCTTCCATCGATATTCTAATACCTGGAATTATAACACCTCCTAGATATTCACTTGATTTGGAGATAACACAAAAAGTAGTAGCTGTTCCAAAATCAACGATTATAAGGTTCTGATTTGGAAACTTTTTTGTTGCTGCTACAGCGTTAGCAATTCTATCACTTCCAACTTCGTGCGGATTTTTATATTTGATTTTCAATCCAGTTTTAACTCCCGCCTCCAAAATAAGTGGTGCAAGATTAAAGTATTTCCTAATGCCATTCATAATTGAGTGATTTCTATCTGGAACCACACTACAAAGAACAACATCCTCAATAAGCATAGGGTCATATTCATTTTCTCGCAGAACTGATTTTAGAAACAATCCTATCTCATCAGATGAGAATGATTGTTTTGTAGTTTTTCTGAATTGAAGAATAAGTTCATCTTTGTTGAACAATCCTCCAAGTATTTGAGTATTTCCAACATCAAGTGTTAAGATCATTTTGACCTCCATTTATTATACAATTCTTGAGCAAGA
The DNA here is from genome assembly GCA_965370315.1 of uncultured Melioribacteraceae bacterium. Taxonomy (GTDB): domain Bacteria; phylum Bacteroidota; class Ignavibacteria; order Ignavibacteriales; family Melioribacteraceae; genus 1-14-2-50-31-20. The sequence goes on along the minus strand of CBDUTO010000075.1, from coordinate 9,171 downwards.
TCATCTGCAGTCTCTGCAAATGCACTCTTCCCATCTTTCTCAATAATTTCAAACGAATTTTGCACTTCATTGTTTCTATTTGATAAAGCATTAAATACTATTGCATTAGCATCTGAGTTTTTAAACAACTTGCCCAATTCCATATCTTTTCTCTTATCGTCAGAGCTATCTAATAGTTTAAATACAATTATCTTAGAATTAATATTTTTAGACCATGCTTTTATACTATTAACTAATTTAATATTCTTAGAAAATATTATTTTAAATGATTCTGAAGATGAATCCAATTTTTTATTAAGTGGAAGTTTAGTAACTACTCCATTTACTTCAATACTAGTAGGCGAATAATCACTAATTGCTGCAAGATGAATAACAATATCATATTCATTTAAAGCAAGTTCGGACTTTAACTTAGCCTCTAAACTACTGAAGGAATTATAGTATAATATATTCATATCTAATTTTGGAGTAATTGCTGATTCAGAAAGAAGAAGTGTAACCTCTGCACCATTTATGTAGAAATGTTCTGCAATTTTTATTGCTGTTCTACCAGATGACATATTCGAAATATTTCTCATCCCATCAATATTCTCAATTGTACCTCCACCAGTAATTAGAACTTTCTGTTCATTTCTTCCAGTTCTATTAAGATGGTTACAGATAATTCCAAATATTTTATCTGGCTCCAACATTTTACCTTCTCCGCTATCACCACATGCTAAATATCCTTTACCTGTCGGGAGTATTTCAATCCCCCATTGCGATAACTTCCTCAAGGATTCTTGAGTTGCTGGATGTTTAAACATGGATGTATTCATTGCAGGGGCAATGAGATAAGGTTTCTTCTGATCGTGCGCTAAAAATAGTGAAGTCACCAAATTGTCTGCAATTCCATTTGAGAATTTACTAATTGTATTTGCATCCGCAGGGACAACTATTGTTAAATCGGCCCATTTTGTTAATTCAATGTGGCTCATCATTTTACCAGGTTCAAATACATCTGTATAGATTGGTTTATGAATTAGTCCTTCTAGAGTTGCAATTCCAATAAATTGCAAAGCCGATTTAGTAACAACAACTTCAAGCTCAAATCCAGATTGCATTAATTTAGAGATTAAATACGCAGTTTTATACGCAGCAATTGAACCAGTTATTTTTATTAATATATTATATTTTAACATTATCTATTAACCTTACATTATCTATAAAAACCGCACCGTACCTTATTCCATCTATTGTTTCAATGTAATCTGTAATAAATCCACTATTATTCAACTCATCAATAATTTCTGAATCTGATTTATTAGATTTCAACAGTGTTGGAAATAGTATTGCAGAATTCATTCCATTTGGGCTCAATCTTTTATTGCGTGAACTCATTGCAAGTCCATTGTTGTCTCTTACTGTAGGTACTCCAATTATCTCCACGTTCATAAAAAAGGCATCAACCATTCCTTTTATAAGCAAGAGTTGTTGTCTATCTTTCTCTCCAAAGTACGCTCTTCTTGGATTAACAATGTTAAGAAGTTTTATTACAACTGTTAGCATTCCAGTAAAATGTCCTTCACGAGATTTTCCACAGAGGTTCTTACTGAAAGATTTTTCTTCTACTTGAAACACAAAGTTGTCTGGATATATATTTTCATAATTTGGAATAAAGAGATAATCGATATCCATTTTATCTAAAATTGATATATCATCCTGCATCGTGGATGGATAATTTTTTAAATCATCTTTATTATTAAATTGTGTTGCATTGAGAAAAATACTTACAACTACAATGTCATTCTCTAACTGTGCTTTTTTAACCAAACTGATATGACCTTGATGGAGAGCTCCCATTGTGGGAACAAAGCCAACAGTTACATCTTTCAATAACTCTAATTTATTTTTTATTTCCGCTGCATCAAATAGAATTTTCATTAGTAGCTCTCCTTATCTGAAGGGAATATATTTTCATTCACTTCTTCATTATACTTATTCAATGCTAATTTTACTTCTTCATATCCATTAAAATACTTTTTAAGAAATTTAGGATTGAATTCTCTATTTAGTCCTAGCATATCATGCAAAACTAAAATTTGACCTGATGTATATTTACCAGCTCCAATTCCAATAGTTGGAATAATTAAGGATTCAGTAATTCTTTTGGCAATTTCGGTTGGTATCATTTCTAATACTAAAGCAAAAACACCCGAGTCTTCTAACCTTTTTGCTTCATCAATTATTCTTTCAGCTTCACTTTGCGATTTACCTTGAACAGAGAAGCCACCATACTTATGAACCGACTGCGGAGTTAAACCAAGATGCCCCATGACAGGAATTCCACTTGACACCAAATACTCTATATCATCCAAAACACCATTTGCACCTTCAATTTTAATAGCTTCACCTCCAGCCTTAAATATAGCATCCACTGAATCAACAAGCCTCTCCCTACCTTTTTTGTGAGCCATAAACGGAAGATCGGAAATAAGAAATTTATTTTTCAATCCTCTTCTTACCGCTAATGTATGAGTAACCATCATTTCAACTGTTGCATTAATTGTTGTACTATAACCATGCATTACCATTGCTACGCTATCTCCAACTAAAACAGCATCTATATCACTTTCATTAATTATTTGTGCAGACCAATAGTCATAACAAGTAATCATTGAAATATTCTTACCTTCACTCTTTAACTTTTTAAATCCATTAATGTTTTTCATTAATTTATACCTTAAAAGTAATTTTACTTATGTATCAATTCACAGAAAACTTTTACACTTATTAAAATTCCTTGTACATAGAATAGAAAATGACATCTCAATTAATATTTAATCACTTATGTTGAATACAATTTAGATACAACATTAACCACCAAAGAATATTGAGTATTCCTAGTTTATCTATTATTTATTTTTATAAGTTTTTGTGTTTATTGGTACTTGTCCTTAGATCAAGTCCTTCACAAATTGTAATTAGCATGTTACTCTGTAGCTGTCTTTCATCAGCTTATAATTTTACATTCCAAAATTAGCAAAATTTATATTAGTAAAGCAAAACAATTTCAAAAGAGTTTTGTAAAAATGAGATCACATATTTTGGCAAACCCAATCTATACATGCCACCAAACGCGGTAAATAAACTCTCTAGTTAGAGTTTATCGGGATTGCTTATATATTAATAAATAATTGAATGTTTTGTTTCGTTAATTATTTATCCTATTAGATAATCTCGGTTAAATATTAATTGTTTCCTTATGATATACATTCATATGAATTTGTTTAATCTTCTCGTCATTTAAGTATTCATCAAAAGTCATGCGTTTATCGATAATTCCAGATGGAATAATTTCAATAATTCTATTGGCAATTGTTTGAATAAACTGGTGATCATGAGAACTAAAAATCATAGTACCTGTGAAATCAATTAAGCCATTATTCAATGCTGAGATGGCTTCCATATCAAGGTGATATGTTGGTCCATCCAAAAGTAAAACATTTGGATTGGCTAACATCATTTTTGCTAACAAGCAACGCACACGTTCGCCACCAGAAAGGACACTTGCCTTCTTCAAAGATTCTTGTCCGCTAAAAAGCATTCTACCTAAAAATCCTCTAATATAGGATTCATCTTTTTCCTTCGAATATTGACGAAGCCAATCAATTAGATTTAAATCGACATCAAAAAACTGAGCATTATCCTTAGGAAAGTATGCATGTTTTGTAGTGGCACCCCAAGTAAAATCACCACTATCTGCCTCCGCATTACTATTAAGGATATCAAACAATGCAGTTTTAGCAATATCGTTTGGACCAACTAGGGCAATTTTATCTCCTTTTTCCACCTTAAAAGTTAGATCATTCAGGAGAGTTACATCTGAGTTAGCTTTCGTTAAATTTTTAATATCTAGCAAATTGTTGCCAGCTTCCCTTTCGGATTTAAAAGCAATATAGGGCATTTTGCGAGAGGATGGTTTTATATCTGCAAGAGTAAGATTTTCAAGTTGCTTTTTCCTGGATGTAGCTTGTTTAGACTTTGAAGCATTTGCACTAAAGCGAGCGATAAAATCTTGAAGTTCTTCCCGCTTGGCTTCAATTTTTTTATTGGAATCCTTTGCTTGTTTTGAAGCAAGTTGACTGCTTTCCAACCAGAAATCATAATTACCAGTGTACATTTCAATATGTCCATAATCAATATCAGCAATGTGAGTACAGACTTGATTAATAAAGTGTCTATCATGAGAAATAACAATTACAGTATTTTTGAACTTCTCAAGAAATTCTTCCAACCATCCAATCGAAATTATATCAAGATGGTTAGTTGGTTCATCCAAAAGTAAAATATCTGGATTTCCGAATAAAGCTTGTGCTAATAGGACTTTAACTTTTTCATTCCCAGTTAAATCTTTCATTAGTTTTGTATGATTTTTATCATCAATTCCTAAACCACTTAACAATTCAGCTGCCTCTGATTCTGCTTCCCAGCCATACATCTCTGCAAAATCTCCCTCAAGTTCTGAGGCTCTCATTCCATCCTCTTCACTAAAATCTGATTTTGCATATAATGCATCACGCTCTTCCATAATTGAATAGAGTTTTTGATGCCCCATGATTACAGTTTTAAGAACTTCATATTCATCGTACTCAAACTGATCTTGTTTTAATACTGCAAGTCTTTCACCTGGAGTCACAATTACGTGACCGGAAGTTTGTTCAACTTCTTCAGAAAGTATTTTTATAAAGGTTGATTTACCCGAGCCATTTGCCCCAATAATACCGTAGCACTTACCTGGTGTGAATTTTAAACTTACTTCTTCAAATAATGTTCGCTTACCATATCTTAGGGATATATTACTAGTACTTATCATCTATTCCATCAATTATTTTTTTTCAAAACTTCTTTAATTATCAAATTCCTACTCTCCCTATCTTCAAACCAAAATTAACCCTTCTTATAAATAGATAAAGAAAAGTGGAATTAAATTAGTTTGCCAAATCAATTATAAATTAAGAGGGGAAAACAAGATTCATTTCATGTAGAGTATTTTATAAAATGCTAAATGCAAAAAAACTCGATTGCAAACTTACAAAATATTTTAATTTGTCACAATTTAGTATTTGATTAAGTTTGTGTTAGTATTTTTAGTAAAACTTCCTTTTCGAAAATAAGGACTAAGTAAGATAAATGAGTGAAGAACATAAAAATGATCCATTACATGGTATTACGTTAGAGCATATTTTAAATAAGCTAGTTGACCATTATGGATGGGATGATCTAGGTATCTACATAGACATCAATTGTTTCCAAAGCAATCCATCAGTTAAATCAAGCTTAAAGTTTTTACGAAAAACACCTTGGGCAAGAGCAAAGGTTGAAAAATTATTCATCAAAACAGAATGGAATAACTAAATGGAAACTACTCCACGTGATGGCAGAAATAGAAAAAATATACAGATATCACAAAATGTTGAGGTTGTTAAAAAAGAAGATCAGCGCAGTGGTGAGTTGACAGAAGGAATTGTGCAAAAAATTCTAACAAAATCTGGGAATCATCCACATGGAATTAAGGTAATGCTTGAATCTGGAGAAGTTGGAAGAGTAAAAAATATTTTATCATAACTCATGAACAATCTAAAACTATTCACTGATGGTAGTGTTAATACAAAATCCAATGTTGGATATGGTGCGTATCTCTTTATATCTGAACAAGAATTTTCTCTAGATAAACTAAAACCACAAGTCAAGTTGAAACGATTTGAAGAAACAAGTTCAACAAAACTAGAGTTGCAAATTTTGTTATGGGCATTAAGCAATATTCACTTGAGTGAAAACAATATTGTGATTTACACAGATTCTCAAAACATAATTAGTTTGCCTGACAGACGTGAACGACTTGAAAAGAATAATTACAGTTCTAAGAATAACAAGCTCATTAAAAATTATAAACTCTATCAAGAATTCTACAAAATTACTGATAAGATAGAGTGTAAATTTATTAAGGTAAGTGGTCATAAGAAATCAAATCAAAAAGATAAAATTGACCAAATTTTTACATTGGTCGATAGAGCTTCAAGAAATGCTTTGAGAAAATCAAACTAAATTAAAATTATTATTATGCCCATGACTCTATACATAGATGGTGATGCTTTCCCAAATTTACTGAAGCCTATATTGTTTCGAGCAATTGAGAAGTTATCGCTTCAAACAATTGTTGTATCGAACAAGCGTATAAATATTGGATCGTCAGAGCATATAGAATATGTTTTAGTTGCTGATGGACCTGATGAAGCTGATAACCGTATTGTAGAAATGGTAAAAGAAAACGATTTAGTAATTACAGCAGATATTCCTTTGGCTGATCAAGTTATTACGAAAAAAGCTTTTGCACTAGATCCACGTGGTAAGTTTTGGGATTCTGATAACATTAAACAGGCTTTAGCGATGAGGGATTTCATGGAATCATTTCGTGAAAGTGGTGGTGTTACAAAAGGTCAATCCCCTTTTAATAAAAATAATGTTCGTGATTTTGCTAATCAACTAAATCAATTTTTTAGAAGAGAGAAGATTATTTCGTGAATCGTAAGTCGTAAGTCGTAAGCTACAACAAGTTAATTCTATTCTTGCGATTTACGTTTCTCCACAATTATCTCCTTTTAAATATTTATAAAGATGTGTAATTTTAAGTTTAGATTATAAAAAATTTTTTAATAAAACGTAGGTATTGTAATGACAGATTACAAAATAATTTGGACTAAAATTGATGAGGCACCCGCTTTGGCGACTTATTCTTTGCTTCCAATTGTTAACGCTTTTGCAAAAGGAACAGGTATTAATGTTGAGACGAAGGATATTTCATTAGCTGGTAGAATTATTTCTAATTTTCCAGATAACTTATCTGATGATCAGAAAATCCCAGATTATCTTGCAGAATTAGGTGAACTAGCAAAATCTCCAGAAGGAAATATTATAAAACTTCCAAATATTAGTGCTTCAATTCCTCAGCTTCAAGCAGCAATTAAAGAATTACAAGCTAAAGGATACAAGATTCCAAATTATCCTGAAGAACCTAAAAATGACGAAGAGAAAGCTTTACAAGAAAGATTTGCTAAAGTACTTGGTTCAGCTGTAAATCCAGTTCTTCGTGAAGGTAATGCAGATCGTAGAGCCGCAGTTTCTGTAAAGAAATTTGCTCAAAAATATCCTCATAGAATGATGAAACCTTGGCCAGAATCTGGGTCAAAAACACGTGTTGCTCATATGACCGAAAAAGACTTTTACGGAAGTGAAAATTCTGCTACTATGGATGAAGCTTGTGATGTAAGAATTGAATTTGAAAATAGCACTGGTGAAACTACAGTTTTAAAAGAGAAAATTTCATTACTAAAAGGTGAAGTAATAGATACATCTGTAATGAATGTTGCAGCACTCAGAAAATTTTATGCCGAACAAATTGAAGAAGCTAAAAAAGATGATGTACTTCTTTCTCTTCATCTAAAAGCAACTATGATGAAAATTTCTGATCCAATTATGTTTGGACATGCTGTTTATGTTTATTTCAAAGAAGCTCTTGATAAACACGCTGACACATTAAAAGAGATTGGTGCGAATGTTAATAATGGTTTGGCTGATGTTCTTGATAAATTAGATAGACTTTCTGCTGATAAGAAATCTGAAATTGAAGCAGATATTGCAAAGGTTTACGAAACTCAACCAGCATTAGCAATGGTTGATTCAAGAAAAGGGAAAACAAATCTACATGTTCCTAATGATGTTATTATTGATGCATCAATGCCAAATGTTGTTAGAGATGGTGGCAAAATGTGGAACAATGATGATGAATTACAAGATGTTATTGCAATGGTTCCAGATCGTAGTTATGCAATTATGTATAGCGAAATTATGGAAGATGCAAAAGCAAATGGACAGTTTAATCCGTCAACAATGGGTAATGTAGCCAACGTTGGTTTAATGGCTCAGAAAGCAGAAGAATATGGCTCGCACGATAAAACTTTTGAAGCTCCTTCAAATGGTAAAATTAGTGTAGTTGATACAACTGGTAAAGTGATACTTGTGCAAAATGTTGAGACTGGCGATATTTTCAGAATGAGTCAGGCAAAAGATTTGCCAATTAAAGATTGGGTAAAACTTGGTGTAAGTAGAGCTAAAGCAACTGGTTCACCAGCAATCTTCTGGTTGGATGAAAACCGTGGTCACGATGCTCAAATTATTGAAAAAGTAAATATGTATTTGCCTGAGCATGATACAACTGGACTTGATATTAGAATTATGAATTCTAAAGATGCAATGAATTTTACATTAGATCGAGTAAGAAAAGGATTGAACACAATCTCAGTTACTGGTAATGTACTTCGTGATTATCTTACAGACCTATTCCCTATTCTTGAATTAGGTACAAGTGCACGTATGCTTTCAATTGTTCCATTGCTTAATGGTGGTGGATTATTTGAAACTGGTGCTGGTGGTTCTGCTCCTAAACACGTTGAACAACTATTAAAGGAAGGTCATTTACGATGGGATTCACTTGGTGAGTATTGTGCTATTGTTCCATCTTTAGAAATGATTGCAGAGAAATCTGGAAATATAAAAGCAACACTTCTTGCTGAAACTTTAGATACAGCAATTGGCACATACTTAGAAAATGGGAAAATGCCATCTCGTAAAGTGAATGAACTTGATAATCGTGGAAGTTCATTTTACCTAGCAATGTATTGGGCAGAAGCTCTTGCAGCTCAGGATAAGGATGCTGATATGAAAACTCGCTTTACTAAAGTTGCACAAGAGATGAAAGAAAATGAAGCAATAATTGCTGAAGAACTTCTTGCTGCACAAGGTACAGCTATAGATCTTGGTGGATATTTCTTCCCAAGCGTTGATCTTACAGAAAAAGTAATGCGCCCTAGTGCAACTTTGAATACAATTATTGATGCAATGTAATTTATAAATAGAATACTTTAATCATTAAGGGGATTTATGCTTTTTTTCATAAATCCCTTTATTTACCACTTCATGAAAAAATTCTAATCTAAGCGATATTTAAAACTAAATCCATTAAAAGTTGGTTGAAATGAGAATCTACTTTTATCTTTTTCCCCTCTCATTTTCTCTTGACTAATTAGGGTTTGCTGAATTTCTAAACACGAATAAGTTTCACTTTAAGTTTGT
>CBDUTO010000074.1:0-21994 GCA_965370315.1 uncultured Melioribacteraceae bacterium | reverse complement strand
AACTTTAAACTCAAAATTGAACTTCATACATTGCCAGTCTATTTTAGCTATTGCATGATATAGATTTAGTAATTCCACGTGATTCTCTAACCGTAATTACTGGACTTTCTGGATCGGGTAAGTCATCTCTAGCTTTCGATACAATTTACGCCGAAGGTCAAAGAAGATACATTGAATCACTCTCAGCATATGCTCGTCAGTTTTTAGGTCAATTAGAAAAGCCTGATGTGGATTTAATTGAGGGTTTGAGTCCAGCCATTTCAATTGAACAGAAAGTTACATCGGGGAATCCACGTTCTACTGTTGGAACAGTAACAGAAATATATGATTTTATGCGACTTCTTTTTGCTCGTGTTGGAGCTCCACATTGTTATAGTTGCGGAAGACCAGTAGAAAAGCAATCATCTGAGCAAATAATTGATACCATTTATGATAATTATCAGAATAAGAAAATTCAAATATTTGCTCCAGTTGTAAAAGGAAGAAAAGGGCACTATAGAGAATTATTTGAAGAAATATTACGAGATGGTTTTTTACGAGTTCGGATTGATGGTGAAGTAGTTGAGATTGAAAAAGGATTAAAAGTTGATAGATATAAAATCCACACTATAGAAATTTTAGTAGATAGAATTAAAATATCTCCAAAATCTCGTTCGAGAATAAGTGAATCGACAGAAGTTGCATTAAATTATGGAAACGGCGTAGTTGTTATTTCTGTTGAGGATGAGGATATTCTTTTTAGTCGTGATCTTTCATGTCATCATTGTGGAATTAGTTATCAGGAGATGGCTCCAAACTCTTTTTCATTTAACTCTCCCTATGGCTCTTGCAAAGAATGTGAAGGACTTGGAGAAAAGAAAAAACTGGATGTTAATTTAGTAATTCCTGATTGGAGTAAATCGATAAACGATGAGGGTATTGAAGCACTTGGTAAACCAAGGAATATATGGTTTTTTAATCAAATTGAAGGGGTAGCAAAGAAATTTGGTTTTGATTATGATACACCTTTAAATAAACTTAATGAAGAACAATTAGATATTTTACTAAATGGTTCAAAAGAAAAAATATCTTTCCAATATACTTATGGAGGTGGAAAGAGTGTCACATATAAGCATAAATTCTCTGGAGTTTTAAATTATATAACACACTATTTCGACAAAACTTCATCTAATAAAATTCGTGAATGGGCAGAATCGTACATGACTACAAAGAAGTGTGAGTCTTGCAATGGTGGTCGTTTAAGAAAAGAATCTCTTTCTGTTCTAATTGGGAAAAAAAATATTAGTGATATCACAGCTTTATCAATTGAGCGAGTGAGGGAATACTTTCTAAATCTGAAATTCACTGACCGAGAGTTATTAATAGCTACTCCAATATTAAAAGAAATTAGTGAGAGATTAGATTTTCTACTTAATGTTGGATTAAACTATTTAACTCTTTCTCGCTCAGCTAGAACTCTATCCGGTGGAGAATCACAGCGAATTAGATTAGCAACTCAGATTGGTACTCAGCTAGCCGGAGTCCTCTATGTTTTGGATGAACCAAGTATAGGGCTTCATCAAAGTGATAATATAAAACTAATAAATTCGTTAAAGAATTTGAGAGACCTCGGAAATACAGTAATTGTAGTTGAGCATGATAGAGAAACAATTGAAAGTGCTGATTTTATAGTTGATTTAGGTCCCAAAGCAGGTGAGCATGGTGGAGAAGTCTGTGTAGCTGAAAGGGCAGATAATTTGCTAACTCATAATTCAAAGTGTGATTCATTAACATTGGATTATATACAAAATAGAAAAAGAATAGAACTTCCTGCAGAGCGTAGAGTAGAAAATGGGAAGCATCTTATAATTACTGGAGCAAAAGGGAATAATCTAAATTCCGCAACTCTAAAAATTCCACTGGGTTTGTTAACGGTTGTAACAGGAGTTAGTGGATCAGGTAAATCATCTTTAATTAATAGTACGCTTGTACGAATTTTAATGAAGAAGATTTATCACTCAAAAGTAGTTCCATTAGAATTTGATTCAGTGGAAGGACTTGAAAACATTGATAAGATAATTGAAATTGACCAATCACCAATTGGACGAACACCACGTTCGAACCCAGCAACTTATACTGGCTTATTTACATTTATTCGTGATTTATTTACTGAACTTCCTGAAGCAAAAGTGCGTGGTTATAAAGCTGGACGTTTTAGTTTTAATGTAAAAGCTGGACGTTGTGAAGAATGTCAAGGTGCTGGTCTGAAAAAAATAGAAATGAATTTTCTTCCAGATGTTTATGTTGTATGCGAGGTTTGTAAAGGAAAAAGATACAATCACGAAACTTTAGAAATTCTTTTTAAAACAAAATCTATCAATGATATTCTTGAAATGAGAATCGAAGAAGCTGTTGAATTCTTTGCTGATCATCCAAGAATTGTAAGAAAAGTAAATGGACTTAATGATGTTGGATTAGGCTATTTAAAATTAGGGCAACAAGCCACAACTCTCTCTGGTGGTGAAGCACAACGAGTTAAACTTGCAACAGAATTAAGCAAAGTGAGTACTGGCAAAACTCTCTACGTGTTGGATGAACCCACAACAGGCTTACATTTTGAGGATGTAAGAATTCTACTTGGTGTTCTAAATAAACTTGTTGATAAAGGGAACACTGTTGTAATTGTGGAACACAATTTGGATGTTATAAAAGTTGCTGATTATGTAATTGACTTAGGTCCTGGAGGCGGAGAGCATGGTGGAGATATTGTAGCAGAAGGAACCCCAGAAGAGGTTTCAAAAAATGAAAATAGTCTTACTGGGCAATATCTCAAAATTGAATTAGATAGATTTAATATGTAATAGGTTTTTGTTCTTTTATTTGCAATACGGAAGGTCATAAATGCTCACCAGGGGATTTGGAAGCCAATGGGGATTAATTTTTCTGAATGCTTTCTTCGAACTGCAATTAGTGTAATGTCAAATATATCATCACTATTCAAAATGGAAATGGACTATTACTTGTGAAAAGTTACTGTGACATAAATAATGCAACTATTGATGTTGAAAGTAAGAAGGGTCTAATTTTAGGGTCGCTTTTGGTTAAACTATGTAAAGGCTAATGGTTTTCTATTAAAACTTTGTCATTTAGAACAGAGCGATTAGCGAGCGTGAGAAATCTTCTGGAGATTCCTCACCCACAAAATCGGGGATGAGGAATGACAATACTATAAGAATTCAATTTATTTGAACTTCATTCTACAAACTAAATCTATATCCAATATTAAACTCCATATGATCTGCACGAGAAAAATCGTAGAATCGTAAATTTAGCCCTGCTGAAAAATCATCAAATATATAATACCTTCCTCCCAAACGTTGATAAAATTTTTCTAGATTTCCTGGAGTACTACCTTTGAGGTAATATCCAAGACCTATAATTCCTTCCAAATTTTTTATTACTAACGAGTATTGAATAAACGCTCCAATTCTAATTTTATCAGAAAGCTCGGAATCAATTTTTTCTTTCTCACCAGTTGTTGGATTGTATTTATATTGGACTCCCAATGAATTATCAATTGTAATATCTGCTCCAGCACCAATTTTACTGTTATATGAAATCTGTTTATTGAAAGTAGCGATAAATGCATATACGTCAAAAGATTCTCTTTTTAAGCTATCATATTTATCTGCCCCATCTTCAGAGGATATAGGATTAATTACATCGTAAACATCACTTTTACTTCCGTAAGTAAGCGACGTTACAATTTCATATTTTGTATTAAATTCTGGAAGTTCTCTTTTTACAAACTGTGGTCTTTCATCTTGGAAATTATACGCTAAATTAATTCTTGGAGCAATTAAGTTAATTCCTGCATTAGGTTGTTTTGTTGAACCATTTGAAAAATGAGAAAATGACAACTGTCCACTAATATCAAGATGCTTAGAAATTTCGTAAGTATATTTAACACCTACATCAATATAAACTGATTTACCAGCACCGATTACTAGGTTATAAGGATTTGATTCTGGATCAAATTCTTCCCAATCGTAAGCTACACCAAAACCTAATTCTGCACTGAACGCAGATTTTTCATATATCATAAATGGCCAATTGAAAAAACCATATATAGCAGATGGTGTTCCTATTTCAGGAGCATTAAAAAAGTTAGCTCCATAAACTCCAATTCCATAACTTGGATTATTAAATACTTGATGCCAATCTTCTTTGCCATCTGTTTGCCATCCAAACTCTATTCGTAGTGACTGATAATAATCTACAGGAACCCCTGTAGCATTTTCTCCTTGAAGAAATTCAGATGTTTGAAGGACACTCCCTGCCTGATAACCAGCTCTTAAGAATGTATATGTTTTACTCCCTTGAGTATTAGTTTCTTGTGCGATGATAATAGTAGATAGTAAAATAAAAATAATCAGCTTCTTCATGTTTCCCTATTAGTTGAATTTAGATATTCTAAAGATAATGAATCCAATTTTAATTCGATTAAAAAATGTACTTTATTTTTGTTAAATTCCATCGCTAAAAAATAATAATAATGCGATAGACTAATGATCAGAAAAGTAATTATACCAAAACAGATTATTACTGTTAATTCCACAATGGATATTCATAGAGATTCTTTTGTTGAAATTGAAAATGGAATTATAGTAAGAATAGATAGCTTGAAAAATATTGAATTAAATGGTTATGACGGTGAGATTTTAAAATTTCCTAATCTCACTTTGCTACCTGGATTTGTACAAACACATATTCATCTTTGCCAAACTCTTTTTAGAGGATTAGCTGATGATATGCAATTGTTGGATTGGTTGCAGAAGCGAATATTTCCGTATGAAAATAATCACAATGCTGAATCATTAAGAATTTCAGCACAACTTGGAATTAGTGAATTATTTATGAGCGGAACTACAACGCTTTTGGATATGGGAACTATGAATCATCAAGAAGTTGTTTTTGAAGAGATGATTAAATCTGGAATCCGTGGATTTTCAGGTAAATGTATGATTGACGAAAATGATTTATTTCCCATATTTAAGGAATCAACAGAAGCAAGTTTAAGTTCTACAATTGAGTTGGCTAAATCTTTTCACAATGTTGAAAATGAAAGAATTAAATATGGATTTGCTCCAAGATTTGTACTGTCATGTAGTGAGGGCTTAATGAAAGAGACCTCTTACATAATGAAAGATTTTGACGGTTCACTTTACCACACGCATTCTTCTGAAAACAAAGGGGAAATTGAAGCTGTGAGAAGGAAGTATGGGAAGGAAAATATTGAATACTTCGATTCAATTAATGTATTATCAGATAGAACAGTTTTAGCCCACGCAATACATACAAATGATAAAGAAGTTGAGTTATTAAAAACCTCTGGAACACGTGTTGCTCATTGTCCATCATCAAACTTAAAATTGGGTTCTGGAATTGCAGAGATTCCAAGATATATTGATGAAGGAATTTCTGTTTCAATTGGTGCGGATGGTGCTCCTTGTAATAATAATTTGAATATGTTCACCGAGATGCGACTTGCTTCGCTTATCCAAAAGCCAATACATGACCCAACATTTATGGATGCACAACAGATGGTAAGACTTGTTACAATTGAAGGTGCAAAAGCTTTGCATTTATCAAATGAGATTGGGAGTATTGAAGTAGGAAAAAAAGCTGATTTGCAATTACTCAATCTAGAGAAAGCAAATCACTCAATGTTAGATGGAGATGAGAATTTATATTCTTCAATTGCTTATGCTGCGGATAAATCGGATGTAGATTCAGTGATGGTTGAAGGTAAATGGGTTGTTCGCAATGGAAAAAATATGATTTATGTTGAATCAGAAATGCTTGCTAATGGAAAAGCAGAATTAAACAAATTGTTAAATAGAGCAAAAATAGATTAATAAAGGCAAACTATGGCTGGTAAAATAGTAGTTATTATAAGCACTTCGGATATTGAAAAAGCTCGGACTGGAGCAATGTATGCAAAGAATGCTCTTTTAAATGGATGGATGGATGAAGTGAAAATATTCTTTTTCGGTCCAGCACAGAAGCTACTTTTGGAAGATAAAGAATTACAAAATTTTGTAGAAGAAATTTCTGCGTTAGGCGAAACTCCTATTGCTTGTAAATTTATATCAGAGAGAGATAACAATAGCGCAGATCTTGCTAAAGTTGGAACTCAAATTGAATATGTTGGTAGTCCAATTTCTAAATATATAAATGATGGCTACATCCCAATGGTTTGGTGATTGAAGTTGTTTTTAAACAAAAATAGAATTTTAATAAAATGAAAAAACTAATATTTGCAACTGGCAACAAAGGCAAACTAAAAGAAGTAAAGAAAATATTTAGTAATACAGATTACGAAATAATTTCTCTTTACGATCTAGGAGATGTTCCTGATATAATAGAAGATGGTGATACATATGAAGCTAATGCTTTAATAAAGGCGAAAGCAATTTATACAATTCATAAGGTGCCTGTTATTGCTGATGATTCTGGACTTTCAGTTGAGCAGTTAAATGGGGAACCAGGAGTCTATTCTGCACGCTATGCCGGAGAAAATTGCACATATGATGATAATAATCAAAAATTGATTAGAGAGCTTGCAAAATTTGAAGAGCCGCATAAAGCAAAATTTGTTTGCTCGTCAGTCTTTTATGATGGCGAAAATATTAAAACCGCATTTGGCGAACTTCACGGTGAAATAGTTTCAGAGTTCAAAGGAACTCATGGATTTGGATACGACCCAATATTTATCCCAAAAGACTCAAATAGAACATTGGCCGAATTTTCGAGTGAAGAGAAGAATAAGATTAGTCATAGAGCTATTGCTTTTAATACTTTGAAGGATTTGTTGGATTGAGTTTCAGTAGTAATTGCGAACCAAACTCCTTTTGTTTGGTGAAGCAATCTACTACAGATTGCCACGTCGTCCACCAAGCAGACTCCTCACAATGACGACAGAACTCGAAAACCAATTCGTTTCAATAATAAATATTATTATCTTGCAACATTCAAAAACTAATGTTCAAGTGTGTGAAGTTTTTCAAAATAATTTTTCTACTATTATCGCAAATCGTTTTTGCCCAAACCGAATTACAAGATTTGTCTTTTCAATATCTTACTATTAATGAAGGTCTTTCTCAAAATACAGTATTAGCAATTGCTCAAGATAGTACAGGTTATATTTGGTTTGGTACTAGAGATGGCTTAAACCGATATGATGGCTATACATTTAAACAATATTTTAGTGATTATTCAGATATAAATAGTTTATCCTCAAATGAAATAACTGCTTTAGATGTAACTCCTAATGGGATTATTTGGATTGGTACTAATAATGGTCTAAATTCATTTAATCCTGAAACTGAAAAGTTTACGAACTACTTCCATAACCCTTCTGATAAATATTCTATTGTTGATAATTATGTTAATGTAATAGTGCATAACTCAAAAGGTGAGATATTTATAGGAACTGATAAAGGGCTTTCAATTCTTTCTGCTAATAATAGTTTCACTTCATACCAAACAGATGTAATTGATGGTATTAAAAAGAATCAGTTAATATCATCTATAGTACTTGATTCCGATGAGAATTTGTGGGTTGGAGGACCTCACAGTTTAGCAAGATTTGATAGAGAGAAAAATGAATTCCAAAAGATAAAACTTTTTAATGATGTTTCTTTGGATGAGGAACCATTGGCAGTACAGGGTTTATTATTTAATACTGGAACTGAACTATGGGTTGGAACTCGTTTCGGATTAATTAGATACGATATTAAGAGTAGAAAAATAATTGAAAATTTGCAAAATGAGATTGAGTTTAATCCACTAATTAGGCAGTATTTGCGAAATCTTTTCAAAGATACAAATGGCAACATTTGGTTTGCAGAGTGGAGTGGGCTAAGAATATTTGATAAAAATTCGGAAGAGTTTGTCTCTTATGGTAAATCAAAAAAGGAAGGTTCACTTAACAGTAGTGCTATTAATGCAATTCTAGAAGATAAGTCTGGTGTAATTTGGATTGGAACTTCATTTGGAGGTGTAAATTATTTTGATCCGACAAAGAGAAAGTTTACAACTTTAAACCAAGAGACTGGTTTATCAAATGATATAGTTAGTTCTATTGCTGAGGATAATGATGGCAATTTCTGGATTGGTACTATAGGAGGTGGACTTAATAGAATTGATAAAATGAGTGGTGAAATTGAAATTATTTCAGATGAAAACTCTAAGCTTGTTAATAATTTAATTAGAGTAATTACAATTAACGGTGAGGATCTTTGGATTGGAGATTGGGGGAACAATTTAACTCACCTTTCTCTACCATCACACAAAATGCATGTAATTAGTTTAGCCGATTTAGGTTTTTCTCTTCATCCAAGTAATGCAATAAAAGATATAGAAATTGATGCTGATAAAAACATTTGGGTAGCTACTTCGCGGAACGGTATCTTTAAGATTAATCAAAAAGGAGATGCTGAAAATTTTGTATCAAATTCGACAAATTGTTTTGACAACAGAGTAAGGGAGATATTCTTTGATCGTAATAATACTATGTGGGTTATTTCAGATAAAGGACTCAGCAAGTATATAGATGCGCGCAACTCTTTTCAGTGTTTGGATTTTGGTAATGATGATTGCATGACTAGGACCAAAATGATTTCAGTTTATGTAGATGAGAAGAACATATTTTGGATTGGTACGTATGGTAGTGGATTATTGCGGATTGATATTGAAAAAGAAGAATGTATTAATTACAGAGCAAATAAAAGCATTCCTAATAATGTAGTTTATGGAATACTACCTGATTCTAGTGGCAATTTATGGTTAAGCACAAATAATGGGATAGCAAAGTTTAATCCTAAAACTGCTAAAAGCAATAATTTTAATATTAAGGATGGTTTACAGAGTAACGAATTTAATGACAATGCGTTTTATAAAGCTGACGATGGGAGACTTCTTTTTGGAGGTATCGCTGGATTAAATATTATATCACCAAGTACAATAAGTATAAATGAGTATATACCACCTATTGTTATTACTGACATTGAGTTTTTAAACCCTTCTAATGTTGGTGATAATTATTTAGATAGATTAGATGATAATACTTTAACACTACATTATAACCAGACTGATTTTCATATTGAATTTTCAGCTTTAAATTTTTCTCAATCCCTTAAAAATAAATATGCTTATAAACTTGAACCATCAAATAAAGAATGGATTAGTCTTGAGAATAGAAGATCAATTACTTTTACTAATCTTAAGTATGGAAAGTATGTTCTAAAAATTAAGGGTTCTAATAATGATGGAATCTGGAATGAAATGGGAACAGAGTTGAAAATTGTTGTACTTCCTCCATTCTGGCTTAGCTGGTGGTTTCTTGCCATACTTTTTCTTTTTGTTGTTGGAATTCTATCTCTTATTAGCTATCTAAAAATGCGGTCATTAATTAAAGTAGAAAGATTAAGAACAAAAATTGCAAGTGATTTGCACGATGATGTTGGTGCATCCCTAACAAAAATTTCAATGAACGCTTCTCTCCTTAATTATGAAACTGAGCCAAATGGAATTAAAAGAAGGGTTGAGAGTCTGAACAACCTTAGCCAAGAAGTAATTTCAATGATGAGTGATATTGTTTGGTCAATTGATGCACGTAATGATTCCATGCAAGATTTGATTGATAGGATGAAAAATTTTGCTTTTAACCATGTTTCAGAGAAAGAGATTGATGTTAATTTTAAATCAGACTGCTCTAATATTGATGAAAAGTTAAAGATAAATATTCGTCAAAATTTTTATCTTATTTTTAAAGAAGCTTTTCATAATGCAGTTAAGTATAGTGATACTGAGAGGATAGATGTTACAATAAAAGTTTGTAGAGGCGGATTGAAGTTTGTTCTTGTCGATAATGGAATTGGATTAGAGAGTAAAACTAACAACTTAGGAACTGGATTAAGAAATATGAAGATGCGTGCAAAGAGAATAAAGGCGAATCTTGAATTAATTAATGAAAATGGATTAACTGTTTCTCTTACTCTCACAAAAATCTAATCACATCTTTATGGGATTGATAAGTTACTTTAAAAGAGATAAGTTAAGGTATGATTTCAGTAGCAATAATTGAAGATATAAAAGATATTAGAGAATCCATTAAGGAGTTTATTTCTCTTCAGCAAGATCTGGTCTGCTCATTAGCGGTAGAGTCTGTTGAAGATTTTTTAAGCTCATCTACTGACCAAACAATAGTTGATGTGCTCCTACTTGATATTGATCTTCCTGGTATTTCCGGTATTAATGGAATGGAGTTTATAAAAAATAAATATCCAAGTATTGATATAATAATGGTTACCATTTACGAAGATCATGAGAAAATATTTAGTGCATTAAAAGCTGGTGCTGCTGGCTATTTACTGAAGACAACTCCATTCCCAAAACTTAGGGCCGCAATATTAGATATCCATTCTGGTGGGGCACCAATGGAGCCAATAATTGCTCGAAAAGTGATAGAGTATTTTAATCGCTCAACTAAATCAAAAGAAGAAAAATCTGAATTGACTTCCAAAGAGAATGAAATTGTTAATTATTTAGTTGATGGTTTTACATACAAAAAAATTGCTGAAACTTTAAACAATTCCATAGAGACTATTCGTCATCATGTGAAAAATATCTATAAAAAACTTCATATTAATTCTCGAGCAGAGTTAATGAAAAAAAGGATGAGATAATTTTAGATTAATTTTGTTGAGCTTTTACAATAATTCCCGAAGCCCTCCCTTTAGAATCAATATACACACCATTTGTATTTTTGTACCTTTCGTGTCCGTTATTCAAAATTAATTTTGAAAAAAATAGTCTGTCATTGCGAATCCAACGTTTTGTGTTGGGTGTGGCAATCTGTCAATGTTCAACATTCACTTATAACAGATTGCCGCGTCGTAAAATACACTCCTCGCAATGACTTTGAATTTAATTTTCACAAACTAATTTACGCTAATATATTATAGTAAAGATTTTGAAATCGGTTTGTTGTAATTTTGCAGTAAGATAAAAAACTTAAATTACTTGAAATGAATAAACCCACACAAAAAAATATTGCAATTATTGGTGGCGGCCCTTCAGCAATGATTGCGGCTGATATAATAAGTCAATCCCATAACGTTACTATTTACGAAAAGAATTTTGGACTTGGTAATAAATATTTAGTTGCTGGTAAGGGGGGATTTAACCTTACAAACTCATTGTCTGGGTTGGAACTTGTAGATAAATATACTCCAAAAGAATTTATGCATGATGCAATTCTCGCCTTTGATTCAATGGCTTTAAGAGAATGGTATTCTAATTTAGGTATTAAAACGTTCGTTGGAACAAGTGGCAGAGTATTTCCTGAAAAGGGAATTAAACCTGCAGAAGTTCTAAAAAAAATTAAAGATAAACTTTACTCACAAAATGTTAAAATTAAATATGAGTATGAATTTATTGGGTTTGATGAAAGCCAAAATGTAAAAATAAAGTTTAAGGATGAAGTTAAAACTATAATCGCAGATTATTACATTTTTGCATTGGGTGGTGCCTCGTGGTCTGTTACTGGCTCAGATGGGAAGTGGATAAAATATTTGGAGGAAATTGGAGTAAACTTAATTCCGTTTGAATCTTCCAATTGTGGAATAAATATTAAGTGGGATAATCACTTTATTGAAAACCACGAAGGAAAACCTCTTAAGAATATTTCAATATCTGTTGACGGAGTTTCATTAAAAGGTGAAGCACTGATTACTAATTATGGATTGGAGGGGAATGTCATTTACCCACTAATTCCTAAGATTAGAGAGTCATTAAAAAATAATTCAAAAACAGAAATTAAAATAGATTTCAAACCAGATAACACTATTGAGGACTTGTCAAAAAAAAGTGAGGCTAAAAAAATATCAGCCAAAGATTATGGTAAGATTTTTAATTTGAAGAGGGAACAGTTAGCTTTGATGAAAAGCTATATAACAAAGGAAGAATATTTATCACCATACTCATTTATTCAAAAAATTAAGAGTTTAATAATTCAAGTTGAATCCCTCCGTGAAATTGAAGAATCTATTTCAACTGTTGGCGGAATTGATACGAAAGATTTGAATTCAGATTTTTCACTCAAAAAACATCCACAAATATATTGCATTGGTGAAATGGTGGATTGGGATGCACCCACAGGGGGCTTCCTTTTGCAAGGCTCATTTTCGATGGGATATTATACGGGTAAATCTATTGTGGATGGCATGAAAAAAAGATTATAAAATTGAATCAGTTAACATATTTATTGTTAACTGATTCGTTGCAACATAGTTTTTATTTAAAACAAAATTTCATTATAGAGAAATAGAAACACCTAATCCAATATTAAAAAATGTAGTAGTTACATTCTCTAGAGGCTCACCATCAAATGATTCTTGTTCAATTTCTAGTCCATTACCAACCATTGAAGCTGAAAGATTAATGGCGATAGTAGAAGAAAGATCATATAAAAATCCTCCACCAAATTTATAACCAGCAACTGTATTACTCTCTGTTTTATCTAAGATAACTTTTTTACCATTTATTTCCATTGTATTTATTTCAGTTTTGGCAAAATGAACTCCTAGTGAAAATAATAAATATGGTTGAAAATTTTCTCTCGAAAAATAGTAGTAAGCATCAAGCATTACAGGAATAACAGTATATGGCATGTCAACTTCAACATTAACAGTTTCTCCCATAGCTTCTGTTGCTAATTTTGAGTAATAATCATTTTTAACTTCCCATTTGGTATATCCAAAACTTGCACCCAAATCCCAACTATCGCTTATTTTATACGCTATACCAGCACTTGCTCCATAACCTATTTCAAAAAAACTTTCCATTTCATCTGCTGGCATATTTAGGTCTCCCATTACATTAATTTTAATGTTCGATTGAGCATTTAATGCCGTTACTAAGATGATTAAGATTGCAACTGTTTTTAATACATTTCCCATTTTGTTTCCTATTGTGATTAGTTGTTTTTTGAAAAATTAATTTTTTATCTATTTTTGTAGAATCATTTTTCTACTATCTGAGAAGTTAGCTGATGTAATTTTATATATGTACAAGCCACTTGCTAGATTACTTCCATTAAACCTAACCGAATGTTCACCAGCTGCTTTCTGTCCATTCAACAGAGTTGAAACTTTTTCACCTAGTGAGTTGAATACTTCTAATTTTACATTACTACTTTTAGCAATATTAAATTTGATTGTAGTGCTTGGGTTAAACGGATTTGGATAGTTTTGTGATAGTGAAAACTCGGTTGGTTGAGTAAGTTCATCATCCACACTTGTTGTTAAATAGTTTGTAGAAAATACCCCTTTGCCAAAAGTTCCAATCACAACTCGTCCATCAATTGGGCGTACATCTATTGTTTCAACAACAATATTTCCCATTTGATCGGGTGCTTCTAAACTCCAAATAGTATTCTCTCCATCCAATGTTGATGTTGAATATAGTCCGATAGATGTAGCTGCGAGATAAATATATCCACCATCAACTGGAAGTATTTTAACATCTCTAATAGATGGGCTATTTCCTATTCCATCTGGATAGTTTTCAAGATTACCGCCAACACAGCTCCATGTTGTACCCCCATCAGTTGTTGAAAATAGACTTAAAACATTATAACTTGAAAATGCGACAAGAACGTTTTCACCATTATTTGGGTCAGTTGCAATTGATGAAACATTAGATTCAGCAAATTCTGAACCAGAAATATTAACAAAAGAGGAACTCATATTAGAAGCATCTACTATTTTATAAACTCCTCCACCATCATCTCCTATGTAAAGCAAATTTGCTACTGCTTTTGTTGTAGCTAATGCCGTAACATTATTATTATCAACAACTTCATCAAAAACTTTCCAGTTAACAGTTGTTTTGTAATCGTCAGTTCCTGGTATTTCTGTTAAATTACTATTGTACCATACTTGATCAGTTGCACCAAGAAACATCATGTCTGTATTGTTTGCATCAAGAATATATGGTGTTTTAAAACTAAAACCGTTGGCATCTGCTGGTGTAACCCCTATCTCCTCACCAGTTTCTGCATTTATCCTAAAAATCATACCATTTTGCGCTGAGTAATAAACCCATGGGAAATCATCTGGCATTGCTGCAACCATTCCATCTCCTGAACCAATAGTTTGCCAATTAGACTGAACATTAGAATTTTCATCTGCCATAGAACCATTATCTTGTAAGCCACCAACAATAAACTGATTGTTGGCTGTCACATGATTTATGGCAACCGACCAAAATTGTGAAGTTATATATCCATCATTTAATGAACTCCAAGTAACATTTTG
Source organism: uncultured Melioribacteraceae bacterium (assembly GCA_965370315.1). GTDB lineage: Bacteria > Bacteroidota > Ignavibacteria > Ignavibacteriales > Melioribacteraceae > 1-14-2-50-31-20. The sequence goes on along the minus strand of CBDUTO010000074.1, from coordinate 7,631 downwards.
TGCTGTTATATTATTCGATTTACTTATACCACCATCATGAGATGAATAGACAACATTAGGATTTGATGCTAAAAAGAAAAATCCATGTTGATCTGCGTGGTGATTTTCATAATTAGAATTATCATTTGAAAGTGCATATCCACCAATCCAATCATCAGAATCTAACTTTGTAGAAAATCCATCAGTTGTCCTATATATATTTGTACCGCCAATAATTACAAAATTTTCATCATCTGGTTTTACATTAATACACATATCGTAACCACCTTGTGAAGAATATCCTGCGTTTTCACCAGAACAATTGGGTAAGTTATCACTTAAGTTTGCCCATTGATTACCAGATACATCATATTTCCACAGACTTGTATAGAATTCCTCACCTTCATCTGTAGCTGGTGCACCAACACCAGGTGTATTTGCCAAAACATACAATATATTTGGATTTGAATTAGCAGATGCAATTACTATTCTTTTAACTTCCGCAGGCCAAAAAGTAGGTGTTATTGTTTCCCAATTTAACCCATCATCAGAGTAATAAATTCCACTATTATTTCCAGAACTTAGTGCTGCATATACTCTTCCATTTGCAGTAACGGATACACTTGTATATAGAGGAATAATATCACCGCTACCATTTTTTGATAATGGCCAAGTTTCACCACCATCTTTTGAGCCATAAACGCCTCCAATACCTGCTACCCAAATTTCATCTTCAGAAGTGTTTAATTCATTAATATCAATGTTCCATACTATTTGAAATTTATCAATAGTATTTCCAGGAGAATTAGATTTGGTGCTCTCAATAGAATTCCAAGTTAAGCCATTATCTACAGATTTGAATAATCCATTTCCAAGTAATCCACCCAAGCCATTTCTACCTGGCCAAAGATTAGACGCGTATTCGCCTGTTCCATAATACCAAGTGTTAGTTTTAGCTATACGAGTATCTTGTGCAAGACAAGTTGAATTTTGTATAAATGAGGGGTCTGTTACGCTTAACCAACTAGTTCCCTTATCTGTTGAACGCCAAATGCCACCTTCGGCAGCAGCTGCAAGTAAAATGTTTTCATTCGAGATATCAGCAACTACCGCTTTTGTTCTGCCACCTTGATTTTTAGGTCCTTCAGAAACCCATGTTGCATTACTGATATTATTTCCTTTCAGGAGATATTGCATCTTAGCTGTGGGTAGTTCTTTCGCAAAAGCTAATTCTTTTGCTCTTATATTTTCGGGAATGCTATTTGTTTTAGGGTCTTTTAATCTGTTAAACTGCCATTTTTTCATTGCAAGATAATCTTTTTTCCTTTGCTCTCTTCTTTCTTGTTTTGATAAACCAGAAAAATTTTTCGTTTTGTTAAACATTGAGTTGTTGTTAATTTGGATATTAAATAGTAGAACTGTTGCTAATATTGCAAATATAATTCCAACACCTAACTTTGTATTTCTTTTGCTCATAATTGTTTTCTCCGGTAGAGTTAATAATTTATTTTCGATGTTTCGAGTAAAAATCTATAGAATAGAGTTCAAGTATTTCTTTGTTATAATTTTGATTTACTAATGCTCTAATATTTGCTCTAAACTTTTCACCAATATCTAAGCCTGGCAATCTTTTGTCTAAATTGGGAATTAATTCTTCGGTTGTTTCTGATAGCGTGAATACAAAATTGACTTTTAATGTATCTCCAACAGAGAAAAATGGACCGCCATGACCAATTCCTAAAATTGAATCGACTTTAACATTTGCCCAGCATGGAACTTTGCTACAAGGACTATTAGTATCTTGCGAAAGTTGTTTTTTATTTATAGAGATTACAGTTCCAATTATTCCAGTTGTGGTTTTGGGAAAAGCAAAAGAGTTTAATTCGTTTTTTGATGATTGACTTATTTTTTTATCACTATTCATTCCGTCACCACAAAAGGTAGAAATTAATAATATTAGAAGTATCATCATTGATTTGATTAATCTTGTTTTACTCATTATAATTTGTACTCTTAATTGTTATTGTTTTTCTGTTCTTTGTTTGTGAGCTTCTGCAACATCGTCACGAAGAGTTTCGGCCATATAGGTACCAACTCCAGAAGCTGCATCATCAATAATTTGGTTAATTTGTTCAGCATCTAACGAAGCTAGTTGAACAACATTAAATACACTTTCTAACGAAGCATCTTCAATAGTACTTTCATAATACTCTTCAAGTGGAATAAATTTGTTTTCTGTTTTTTCCCAAACTATTTCTCCAGTTTTTCTTTTTGTGATAGAAGCAGTTGCTTCAACTTTAATGTAAACCCCATATTGATTCATATTCAACTTGCATTCATCCAAACTTATATTACAAATAAAATCTGGCTTATTAGAAAGTGATTCTACTTCAGATACATCCAAATAAGTTTGAATAGCTTCTGCTAAATTATCTGATATTGAATAAAGAAGTCTTTTAGTATCAATTGCTTTTTCTAATTTATCTTCTAAATCTGCTGTTAAAATACTACTTCCCACGGCCGAAATAACATCCAATAAATCATTACTTCCCCCATCAGTTGTAGTTGAATATCTTTCAATTTTAACTGTTTTTGCTTCTGGTTTTACAACTTCCTTATAAAGCATTGATGAACCAGATACATTGTGTTTTGCAAGATCATTAGTATGTGCACACGATGCTAATAATACTATTATTAGTACTGATATTAGGAGATTTGCAAGTTTAGTCATAGTTAAATCCTTTTTTTTAGTATTGTTATTTATAATTCTTTAATTAGTTCTTTTATTTTTAGTAGATTATCTTTTACCACATATTCTTTAACACCTAAGTCATTTGCAACTGTACGAAAATCAGCATCATCATAATTTGTTACTATCATAATTTTTGCGTCTGGATGTTTTTGAAGAATATTTTTAGATGCAATTAAACCATTACAATTACTCATCGAAATATCCATCAACACCCAATCGGGTTTAAATTTGGAATAGTATGTCTCAGCTTCCGTGCCGTCACTCAGTTCTTGGAATTCCATTCCATTTTTATCCAAAATATCTATTAATAGTTTTCGTATTGATGGCGAATCATCTATGATAAGTATTTTCATTTACTATTTTCTAATCCTTCACCAGGCGAACCGAAAAGCCATAAGTCTTAAATTCATATTTACTGCAGAACTCAGAATCATCATTCATGTTGTAACTCCATCCGAAATGATCATTTTCCGCTGTAGCAGACCAGAAAATTGCTACCTCTCCCATTCCCATAAACTCATTAAAATTTGTATCTAAAAAACCAGAGGGTAAGGCATTGAATCCATAATCATCTGTTCCTCCATTTCCGTAAGACCAACCTGAGGTTGAATTCATGTGCCCCCCTACATCATTCCAATTACCATCTTGGTTCTTACTGTAGCCACCATTATCTTCGCTGATGTATAGGGCTAGTTTTTCCCATTCTTCATTTGTAGGGATATGCCAACCGTCCACAAGATTATTGTAATAGCTCAATTCATTCCATGAGTAAAGTCTGCCGTAGGTTTGAATATTGCTGTTGTCGTTGTTGTATGCCCAGTAGTTGGAGATGGATCGTCCATCGCGAAATCTAGTCACTTTCAGGTTCTCTGCCATCCATTCCTGGGTGTCTATTATTACGGTTTTATAAACATTACCATCTATATCAGTAACTGTACCGTATTCCATGTCCTCAATTTCGTAGTTTTCTTCAAGTATCAATTGTGGTTCTGTTGGTTCATTTTTACATGAAAATAAAAAAAATGTTATTGATAAAAGTATTAGGTTATTTAAAATTATAGATCTTTTTTTCATGTTTATACTCCCATTTTTATTTCAATCATTGCATTAACTATTATTTTCTATGTTTCTTGTTTTTCTAGTACCTAGTTCTCGTCTGGCTTTTTACCTTTCGCCGACATAGAAATAATATTCGTCAGGTTTGTTTTAAAAATCCTTTTTTTAGGATCTCTTTAATTTTAAGCGTCTGTTTAAAAACAATTATTTTAGATATAAAAATCGGATAGTGGTAACAGAAAATATATAGGTGTTACCACTCATTTTTATAGGGGTTAAACACCTATGAGATTTGTATTTTTATCTATAAAGCGGATTATTTCTGAGGTTTAGTATGGATTGTACAAAGTGGTAGTAATTCTAAATTTTAGTGCTATAGTTTAAAAATTAAATCGATTACTAATAGCAAATTTTAAAAGTGCATTTGTCCCTTTAAACTGTAGTTTATTACAAATATTTGATCTATGATTTTCAACTGTTTTGTAACTGATATATAATTCCTCGGCAATATCTTTACTGGTTTTACCTAAAGCAATTAAATTAAGTATTTCTTTTTCTTTATCTGTAAGCGTCTCAATACCCGGTTTATCATTTTTAAGTTTTGCTATATTTGAAGTTCTATTTACAAGATAAGTTGAAATAGCTGGACTAATATAATATTCATTTTTATTAACAGAATGAATGGCATTAATTACTTCACTAATTGCATTCTCTTTAAGAATGTATGCCATAATACCAATATCTAGGGCTTCATTAAATAAATCTTCCTCTTTATACATTGTAAGAAGAATAATTTTTATATCCTTAAAACTAGCATTAATTATTTTTGCAACTTCAATTCCATTCATCCCAGGCATATCAACATCAAGAATTATTATTTCTGGTTTTCTGTTTTTAATAAATTCAAGTGCACTTTTCCCATCATCGGCTTCTCCAATTACAAGGATGTTTTTCGCCGATTCAAGGATTGTCTTCAATCCACTTCTGAAAATTGGATGATCATCAACAATTAAAACGTTAATTTCTATCATAGCTTTTATTTTTAATCTTTCTATATTTTTTATTTTAATAAGGTAATTTAATAAATATTTTTGTGCCTTTACCACTAGTGGGTTTAATTTCAAATTTACCATTAAGTATTCTTACGCGTTCCTCTATTCCTGATATGCCAAACCCAATACTCACTACTTCAGAACTGTTTTTTTTAGTTTTAATTCCTTTTCCATTATCTTCAATTAAAATTTGCATACAATTTTTCAACCTAGAAATTTTCATTAAAACACTATCAGCCTCAGAATGTTTTATTATATTATTTAAACACTCCTGTAAAATTCTGTAAATATGTATCTCTTTTTCCTTGAAAAATAAATCATCTATTTTATCAATATTACTTATAATATTTATTTGAGAGCTTTCGGCTACTTTTGAAATAATTGATTGTAACGATTTTTTTAGTCCTAATTTATCTAGCTGATAGGGATGAAGATTTCTTGAAATGTTTCTTACTTCCTCGATAGTTTGAGATGCAGTATCAGAAATATTATTTAAATATTTGTCTTTTTGTTTTATATCCGTTTCATTCTGCAAACCAAGTAAGGAGAGGTTTTTTACAACTAGTAGATCCTGTCCTATTGAATCGTGCAAATCTGATGCAATTCGTTTTCGTTCTAGTTCTTGTGATTCAATTAGTTTTTGTGAAAAATACTCTTTCGCTTTTTTCTCACGATTTATTGATTCAATAACCAGATTTTTAGATTCAATAATACTTTCCTGAGCAATTTCTTTTTGCTTTAAAGTTTGTAGAAATTTATATATAACTATCCATCCCAAAAACAGTACTAAAAATAGTGCTCCATAAGGTATAATTTTAAGACCTAACGCAAATTGGTTATTAACACTTGCTTGAAAAAACAATGCTGTTTCTAATAAACCACTTAATGTAAAAACAATCAATCCGACAAAGAGAATCTTTGTTGCCAACGTACCTTTCAACGAACTTAAAAAAGCTATTGTTATTGCAATTATTGAATTAATGAACAACACAATTAGAAATGGATCGAGCATATCTAGTAGTGTATACCTTGGAAAGAATTCTATTACAATCGCTATCAGAAAAACAGCTAATTGTACTTGCCATATTATTTTTGCTATTTGCTTGTATTTTATATGTATAAGATGTTCGATGTACAAGAAAATTCCAACGGGTTGAATGTATAAAGCAATATGGTTTGCATAAAATTGCAGCAAAGGATAGTCAAAGAAAAGTTGGAATAAATAATTATCAACAATTATTAAAATTGCGAGAAAAAAAACTCCTATAATCAGTCCATAATTGAGTGAAAATTTAATTAGAAAAATTCTGATTAGAAACATTATTAGTCCAATGAAAAGGATAAAAATTCCAATAACCATTATTTTAAAATTATTTTCAATAATAGACTGTAAAAAATAATTTGAAGAACCTAATAATACTGGAAGTTGTAATCCAATTCCATGATAATCTGAGCGGATTCTAAAAGTAAGAATTTTGTTTTTATAATCAGGAGATAATTTTATTAAATGCCAAGCCCACCCTTTAAAATCAATACTATCAATTGAAGAAAAATCACCGAACTGATATATTTTTTCATTTCCAAGGTAGACTTCCATAATTTGATCTACTTTGTAAATAAAAAGAGAGGGGGCATGACCTTCCCAATTTGGGAAAGTAGTTCGTATCCAAATACTCTTACGATTGTTCCTTTCAGGTATTTCCGAAAGAGAATTAATGCTTTGCCATTTATTGGAGGCTAAACTATCGTTTAACCAAATAAGTTTCCTTTTTTCATCAATTGAAGAATCACCCCAACGATATTGCCAATTGTCTTTTATTTCTATTGGTGAATTGTCTGTACGAAAATCATTAGCAATTACTGTGGTTGCAAACGAACAACTAATTATTAAGAATAATAGGGAATTAAAATATTTGTTTATTTTCAAAATTGTATAAGTCGTAATTAGTAAAAAAGAAAATTTAACTTAATTATACTTTTTTAATTTAACAAATTTGTATTGCTATCAAACTCAGATTGTTCACTAAAAAGTATTGCATTGGTGAAATGGTCGATTGGGATGCACCCACTGGTGGCTTCCTTTTGCAAGGCTCATTTTCGATGAGATATTATGCAGGAAAATCAATTCAAAATTGAACAAACATTCAACCTCAAATCTTACATGTTTCATTTCATCTTACTATTCATAATATTTATAGTGCAATTAAAAAGGATAATTTGTATCATTAAATATCTTTAAATCAAAAAGAGGAACAAATGAAAAAAACAATCTTATTATTAACAATTTTACTTAGTGTAAGTATTCTTGCACAAGATAAGCCAAACATACTTGTAATTTGGGGTGATGATATTGGCTGGTCTAATTCAAGTATTTACAATATGGGAATGATGGGTTACAAAACACCTAATATTGATAAAATTGGGAAAGATGGTATAATGTTTACTGATTACTATTCTCAACAAAGTTGCACAGCAGGTAGAGCAGCGTTTATAACTGGACAATCTCCATACAGAACTGGACTTACTAAAGTAGGACTTCCAGGAGCAAAAGAAGGTCTTAGTGGGTTAGACCCAACTATTGCCGAACTGCTAAAAAACCATGGATATGCAACTGGTCAGTTTGGTAAGAATCACTTAGGCGATTTAGATGAGCATTTACCTACCAATCATGGATTTGACGAGTTTTATGGTAACCTTTATCACTTAAATGCTGAAGAAGAGCCAGAGCACGCTGATTATCCAAAAGGTGCAGAATTTAAGAAAAAATTTGGTCCAAGAGGAGTTATTCATTC
>CBDUTO010000073.1:0-21996 GCA_965370315.1 uncultured Melioribacteraceae bacterium | reverse complement strand
AATATTGTGCTATATACTTACACGTATGATTCCAACGGAAATATGACTTTGTATTCGCAAGAAAGCTGGGATGGGGTGAATATTGTGCTATATACTTACACGTATGATTCCAACGGAAATATGACTTTGTATTTGCTAGAAAGCTGGGATGGCACAAATTGGGTGATTTATTGGCGAGAAACTTACACATATGATTCAAACGGAAATATGACTTCGTATTTAAATGAACTCTGGGATGGCACAAATTTGGTGTTAACGAACGGAAATTTATCCTTTTTAGATTCATTTGGCAATAATTATTCCATTGATGGAGGAGAAATTAAAATATTCTATAGAACAATAACAGAAGTTAACGAAACCAAGTTTGGAGTTTCTTCCTTCTCAATATCACAAAATTATCCAAATCCTTTTAATCCAAGTACTACAATTAGTTACTCATTGCCTCAAAGTGGATTAGTACAATTAAAAGTATATGATTTGCTAGGAAGAGAAGTTGCAGCTTTAGTTAACAAAGAACAATCAATGGGTAGTTACAAAATAGAGTTTAATGCTTCAAATTTAACAAGTGGGGTTTATTTTTATAGTTTCCAAAGTGGTAGCTTTGTTGAGACAAAGAAGTTAATACTTTTGCGGTAGTTCCAGAATTTAAAAGCAGTTATTCTAAAAATATTTAGGATCTCACAAAATCAAGGAATTAACATGAAGTTCTTTTTATTATTTGTTTTATTAAATGTTTGTCATTCAAATCTATTTTCACAGCCAAAAGCGGGTAATGTTTTAATCAATCATTTCATTCATAATCGAAATTATGGACCATTAGAAAAAATGAGAATTCATAATTTAGATGATTTGAAAGATTTTAATTTTGAATTGAACGCTATAGCCGGTAATAAACAATTTGTTACTTTTGAAACTGCTGATGTAGTTGATAGCGTAATTGTAAAAAAAGCTGATAGTTCAAAAGAGCAATCTACTTACACAATTAATTCAAATGGGAACATGACTTCATATTTAATTGAAAGCTGGAATGGAACTGATTGGGTGAATGATTCCCAATATACCTACACCTATGATTCAAATGGTAATAAGACTTCTTCCTTATGGGAATATTGGGGTGGAATACTAGAGGCTGTGAGTATTCAAGAAACTTATTTCTATGATGCTGAAGGAATTTTGATTTCCTATTATTATGACTATTGGAGAGATAATCAAAGATCTTATTATGTACGAAGTACTTATGCATATGATTCAAATGGAAATAATACTTCGATTTTAAGCGAAGGCTGGTTTATTAGTGAGGGAATATGGACTAACTCTTTGAGTTCAACTTTCACCTATGATTTAAATGGGAATATGACTTCAGAATTACGTGAAAGATGGAGTTGGGATGGAACTAGTTGGATACTGAATGATTATGATGGATTTCTCAACTTGAGGGATGATGATGGGTATCTTAATATAGGAACGTACCACTTTTTTGGTGTTCAAATAAATATATATTATACAGCAATTACAGATGTCAGCAATAAAGAATTAGAAATAAAAGATTATACATTATTACAAAACTATCCAAACCCATTTAATCCAAGCACCGTAATAAGCTATTCGTTACCACAAAGTGATTTTGTTCAGTTAAAGGTGTATGATATGCTTGGGCGTGAAGTTGCTGTTTTGGTCAATAAAGAGCAGAAGAATGGAACATATGAAGTTCAGTTTAATGCAAGTAATATTTATAGTGGAGTTTATTTTTATAGATTGCAAAGTGGAGGTTTTGAGGAGACGAAAAAGTTAGTTTTATTACGATAATTGCAAAATGTAAGAACGGTTGTATAACCCCTTAAATAAGTTAAAAGTCAAGAGGAAGTAGCAATATTGTAACAAAAAGATTTGTTCTTTATGAGCAAGGCAAGGGGAATGGAGCAAGTGTTTTGTTCTTCAAAAACTCTTGTGGAATTTACCGTTTACCCTTGCGAATTCCACATTGAGCGAAACGGAAAAGTGAATGTTTTGCTGCACTTTGAAGTGTAGCGGAACGATTTACTACCATATGTTTTCTTTGTGCCGAGTTTACATAATGTGTATTACACGAACCAAAGGAAACAGATCTTACACCGCAGTGTATGTTTACGACGTTTGCAATAATGCCACATTATGTAATACTGGCGAATCCATGTTGGGTGATGATGTTTTTTGTGTTTCAATGATGTTAGTATTTCTTAATTAGAATTACTATTTTCTTTGAAAGAATTATATGGTTTTTTTAGGTTGATTAAAATTTTATTTAATTGTACTGAAATCATATATATACATGGTGAACTTTAGAATGATAAACGAATAATAGATTAACGTATATTCCCAATAATCACAATGCGTTTATTGAAAATGTTTTATCCAATTAGTAAGAACGTATGAATATGATAAAAAAAATAAATATTGTGCTAGCTGTTAATACTATCCTAAGAGTAGCTGCTCTGGTTTTTATATTCCATATACTAATTATAAGTGGTGTAATTCCATATCAGTATGTCTGGGGCGGTAGACTTGAAAGCAATGAACAAATGTTAAGATTTGAATCAATTTCGATGATAGTCAATCTATTTGTTATTTTTATAGTATCAATACAAGGGAATTATATAAGACCGTACTTATCAAGTAAAGTTGTAAAGATCTTCTTTTGGATTTTTTCGATTCTATTCGTTTTAAATACCATTGGAAATTTATTATCATTAAATTCATTGGAATCCATCATTGCTACACCAATAACATTCATACTAGCTATAATGTTTTTAAGATTAGCAACTGAAAAAACAAAATAAACTGGCTGTATCAATGCGTAAAAACGTATTTTACACTAACCATTATTTAAATGATTTATTCCAATCTGGGAGTGAGCCGAAGAGGTCGTAGTTGTTTTGTAGGACTTTGTTTGCAACTTCAGTAGGGTTATCATTATCGGTTACGAACCAGTAAATATCTAGTGCATCTACTTTCTCAGCTTTCATTTTCTTGTCGAAAAAATGATGTAAGCTAATCCCCTTTTCTCTATCGTTGAACAATGAATTGAGTGTTTGGTTATCTGCTTTTGTGGAATCTGATTTGCCAATATAGGTAAGTTTGATTTTTCCTTTTGTGAGTTTGAGAATATAAAAGACCCCAGAATCGTTGGGGAGTTTTTGAGATAGTTTTAGTATGTCGTCTCCAATTTTGTAGAAGAGATGACCGTTGTTATTATATTTTTCAAGTTCGTCGAACATTTATTTTTCTCGCTTATAAAAAATCCCGACAGAGTTTTGAAAGAATAGTCGGGAACATCAGGCTATAAATAAATCATTAATTATTCTTTAAAAAAAGAGGGCTGTCAAGGTAGAGGGCACAACCTCAACAGCCCGGTTTGAGATGCTGTATTGCTACAACATTCAATAGTTAACCTAAGAAAATAGGATAAAGATGTCAAGGACTTATTAATGATAACTTGTTTTTCCTATTATTAGATCACCATCAATTGGTAGGGTTAGTTTCTAAGCTATCTAACATTTTTACTGCTTCAAATAGATCGTTTGTACAAAGATGTGCGTAGATTTGTGTGACCTTAATATCTGAATGAGTCATTAGTTTTGATACATGGTATAGTGGTACTCCCTTTTGTACAAGTCTAGTAGCAAATGTATTTCATTTTGCACACCATCCTAAGACTACACTTTTGCCCAGAATGCAATTGACTTAAAAAATAGAGAGAGAAATATGCGCCCTAATTTCCAAACCTTAAAGCCCAAACAACCTACTAACCTTCAGCTAATACTGAGCTCGCATACGTTGCTGGACCATGTGGGATATGTAATAAGTTAAATGTAAAACATTATTTCTAGTTTAATCTGAAAACCACTGGGATATACATCTTAACTTTCACAGGTTTTCCTCTCTGTTTTCCTGGTATGAACTTAACACTATTAACAGCGTTCATAGCTTCTTCATCACATCCTGCCCCAATTCCCTTGATTAGTTCAACTTTAGTTACATTTCCTAATTCATCAACATACGCTTGAACATAAACTTTACCTTGAACTCCAGCACGTCTTGCAATCTCGGGATAAGTTATTGATTTTTGTATTGCGACAATACCGCCAATTGGTTCTGGCATTTGCTCAACAGCAACAAAGAAAACTGGTTCTGCTTCTTCTTCCTCAACTTTTGGTGGAGGCGGTGCGGCAATTTCGGCTTCCATATCCAAATCAGTTGATTCAATTTCAACGTCATCCAAAACATCATCAGTTGGAGCTTCAATAGGAATTGGAGGTTTTGGTGGAGGAGGTGGAGCAGTCTCTTGTTTAGTTGCTTCAACATCCTCAGTCATAATTAATTCTTGAGGAGCATCTATATCAATAACTTCTGCTTTGAATTCTGGAAAGAACTTAAACGCAACAATTAGCATTGTTAATGCAATGATTAAACTAATTTCCCAATACCTTTGATATTTACGTTTTAGGTCAAACTTTGGATTTTTCTTTAAAGCCATAACGACCTCCTTGTTTCAAGAATTTTATTTGAATAAAAAGTTATACCGAAGCTCTTTTATATAAAGATGAACCAACTAAGAAAAAGTTGCTTCAATTGATAAATTATTTTTTAAAGCTTAAGATTATTTAGAGATTAGTGTTAAAATAAATTTTACACTTATGTTTTATTTTCTGCCCATAATTAAACTTTTTGAAAATTATAGAATTCCTTTTTTCAAATTTTCTAAAATCAAGTTTTGTTTCCCTAATATTCTAACGCTGTTCAATTTGGATGATACATTGGATATACACTGTCCATGTTCATTTGCTCATCCGTATCTAGGGACTAACAAATTCTGCTTGTTTCCACGATGGTATTTTATATTTTCACCACACAAACAATAATACCTATTACCTAGAAAAGACCAAACTCATTCCCTATAGTCATTTGGGAATTTTATCAAGATGAGGTTCTGGATTAGTACAAGACACAATTTATGAATCACGCGATAATCTAATTGGTTTTACACTGAATCGCATGTTTTATGCTTGTATGTAAATTAAAAATTAATTACTTTTTAACTACAGACGGTAAGTTTAGAAGTAGATGTTGTTGTAAATTTATTTTATCCCTCCCTATCATTCCAAAGTTCTGTCGTGTTTTAATTATTATTTAGGAGAATCTGAAAATGTCAGATCGCAAAGAAGGAACCGTAAAATGGTTCAACAGTTCAAAAGGTTTTGGTTTTATTTCACAAGAAGATGGCGATGACGTATTTGTTCATTTCCAAGCTATTGTTAGTGATGGTTACAAATCTTTAGATGAAGGTCAAAAAGTTGAGTTTTCTGTAACTCAAGGTGATAAGGGATTACAAGCTAGTGACGTAAAAGTTATCTAATTAGTCTTTGAATATTCATCCCAAAGAAGCTTCTACTTAGGAGCTTTTTTGTTTTTAAATTGTAACTTAATAATAAATATTCTTTGTAATAAATCAGTATTTTCCTCTCCATCCAAAATCATTTTTCGTTATAACATTAATTCTATATTCTTACTTAATAATTTCACAACTAATGTATGTGAGTTTAATTTTTCCTTTTGAAAGTTTAAGGATGTAAAAGACTTCAGATTCGTTTGGAAGTTTGAGATAGTTTTAGAATGTCATCTCCCCTTTTGTAGAAGAGATGACCTTTGTTTTTATATTTTTCAAGTTCGTCGAACATATATTTTTCTCGCTTATAAAAAATCCCGACAGAGTGATAAAAGTGTTTGTCGGGAAAACCAGGCTGTAATTATAGTTTTACAAAACCATTTAAAAAGGGAAGGCTGGAAAGGTAGAGGGCACAACCTTTCCAGCCTGGTTTGATTGTTGTATTGCTACAACAATTAGTTTCAACTTAAGAAATATATTTCGATATGTCAAGGGATTATAAGGAGTTTCGATTTATGGTGGCAAACTTAGACTTTAGATAAAGTTACTTAAGCCACATCCTTGTCATATAAATATTTCTGAAAGTCTATGAATGTGTTTTTAATTTGTTCTACTCCGCCGAGTTCTGTGGCTGCGTCTGATATTGATTGATATTTTAGCTCAAGTAGTGATGGTAATTTATCTTGGTCTAATTCTTCAACTCCAGATTCAATGTATTTGCTTAGAACAAATTCTATAAATTCTTTTTGTTTGTTGTCGAGCAAGGCGAAGATGGTTGCTTGTGCTGCTGCAACTCTTGCTTCTCTTGTTATTGGTTTGATGTCGCTATTGAATACATATTCCAACACATCGAACAAATCGCTTTTTTCTGCATTTATTAGTTTTTGCAATGTGCTTAGTTCATCCTTCCCGAAACCAGCTTCTGCTAATTTTTGAAGTAGTGTTTTGCGTGTAAGAGGATTACTCCAAATTGTTCTTAATTCTTCTTCGCTCTTAAAAAAGTTTGGGAGTGCTCCGAACAGATTATGTAAAAATTCCTCAGCTGAAATTGGTTTGCCATCGGCACTCCAAAAAGAGGTTTGAATCATGTGTTGTATTTCGCGTTCTTTACCATCACGTAATTTTATTTTTACTTTCTTTATGCATACGCAAGGTCTTTGACCACATTTTCCACATGGCTCTGGTGGTTCTTTTTCACAGATACAAGGGCGTTTACCACAAACTTTACATGGCGTGGGGTCTTCATGTTCGCATACGCAAGGGATTTCTCCACACTTTTCACATGGATCTTCTTCAAGTGGTTCACCATCCCATTCTGGGTCGGAAAAATGGTGATAAGCATCAACGAAATCGTAGATAGTAAAAAAGTCTTTGCCTTCAAATAGTCTTGTTCCTCTTCCTACAATTTGTTTGAACTCTATCATAGAATTTACTGGACGCATTAAAACTATATTGCGAATGTTTCTTGCATCAACACCAGTTGAAAGTTTTTGTGAAGTTGTTAGGATGGTTGGAATTGTTTTTTCGTTGTCTTGAAATTCTCGTAAGAATTGTTCGCCAATTTCACCATCATTTGCAGTTACACGAACACAATAATTCACCTCGGCTCCGCTCGGTGACCTTTTCTTAATTTGATTTACTAAATCTCTAACTAATGCAGCGTGTGCTTGTATTGCACAAAAGATTATAGCTTTATCTTGCTGATTGGCTTGGTCCATATAAATCTGAACACGTTCCTTCTCTCGGGTTACTATCTCTATACTTCTATTAAATTCTGGTTCTGTATAGAGCTTTCCCTCTTCAATTTCACCTTCAATAATATGGTCATCGCTTGTATAGATATAATCATCAATTGTTGTTTTTATACGTTTCACTTTGAATGGCGTAAGGAATCCATCGTTAATACCTTCTTTAAGTGAGTAGATATAAACTGGTTCGCCAAAGTATTTATATGTATCAACATTATCTTTTCGTTTTGGTGTAGCTGTTAAGCCAAGTTGAACTGCTGGGGAGAAGTAATCTAAAATACCTCTCCAATTGCTTTCGTCATTTGCACCGCCACGGTGGCATTCGTCTATAACAATAAAATCAAAATAGTCGGCTGGATATTCGCCAAAATATGGGGCATCGTTTCCTTTTGAATCTGTGCCACTCATAAAGGTTTGAAAGATTGTAAAGAAGATGCTTCCGTTTGTTGGAACTCTACCTTTCTTTTTAATTTCACTTGGTTTTATGCGTACCAAAGCATCATCTTGAAATGCTGAAAAAGCGTTAAATGCTTGGTCTGCTAAAATGTTTCTATCGGCTAAAAATAAAATGCGTGGTCGTCTGCTTCCATCTCGTTTTAAGTTCCAACGAGTTTGAAAGAGTTTCCAAGCAATTTGAAAAGCAATGAATGTTTTACCAGTTCCAGTAGCAAGGGTTAGTAAAATGCGTTCTTTGTTATTTGCAACGGCTTCTAATGTGTTTTTGACAGCAATCTCTTGATAGTATCTTACTGCTTTAGTTCCTCCAACATCTTCGTAAGGAATTGCACTAAATTTTTCACGCCATGCTTCAACGAGTTCTGCATCGGTGCCTTTAGGATATGTTTTGTTCCAGAGTTCTTGAGGTGTAAGGTAATTGGTTGCCAAGCCCTCATCACCAGATTTCATACAGATGCTATAAATTTCTTTTCCGTTGGTAGAATATGTGGTTTCTAAATTTAGTTTTTCTGCGTAGAGTTTTGCTTGTGCAACTCCTTCGCCGACTTCCAATGTGTCGCTTTTTGCTTCTACAATTGCAAGTTTAATGCCTTTGTAAACAAGTATATAATCGGCAATTAGTTTTTTTGCTCTAACTCCGCCAGTTTGAATTTTACCAGCAGTAATTGTGTATTCGCGAAGTATTTTAGAATCTTCTACAACTCCCCATCCACAATCTTTTAGTTTGGGGTCTATTAGTTCTGCTCTTGTTTCTGCTTCATTCATAGGCTACTCTTCCAGCTTTGTGTTTTTGCTTTCACCAAGATAATTTTTATTAGAGATAATACTTCTTCCAAGTTCTTGTTCCGCTTCTTTTCGGGCATTTCCGGCAACCTTTCCACCTCGTTTGGCTACAGCTTTATTTTTATTAAAGGTATCTGGTTCTTCATTTTTTGAAATTTCTGTAGTCATACGCTCACCCAACATTGTAAAAATCAATTCCAAATCGTCCATATTATCACGAAGATTAACTTTCGACTTTGTTGGCAAATTTTTCAAGACTTTGTATTCACTTGGTGTCATTCCAAAAGTTGCTTTTGATATTTCTGCTGTTAAAATTGCATAATCTCTTTGTTCTGTAATTCCTCTTTCTTTCCATTCATCAGTTAAGTTTTGCCGAATGGCAATTCCCCTCAATCGTTTATCAATCCAATCTTTTGGATACCCTTTTTTTTCGTAAATCTCTTTCATCCGTTCTTGAGCAAGTTCCGGATTTTCTATTTCATCAAGGCGTTCTTTTCCAACTTGTGCAAGCCACTGTTTAAATGGTTCTGCTTTTTTTGATGGAATAGATTGAATTAGTCGAAAAGCTCCCTTTGTATTTACGCAATCGGTAAGTCGTTTTTTACCATCGTTTGCAGTTAATTTCAAACGTACCCAAATTGGGGACAGTTGAAGTTTTGTAAATTCTCTATCTTTAACTTTTCCCCAATATTGCCTTGGAGTTGGACTATCGGTAAGAACTTCAATTATATCAACTACAGAATAATACCACTCTTCTTCGTTCCATATTCTACGGATATTTTTGTTTTGAAATACTACTAATTTATTTTGCTGGTTATCCATTTTCTATAAAACCTCTTTTTGTATCATCAACTCCCCAACCAACTTGTTTTAATTTGGGGTCTATTAGTTCTGCTCTTGTTTCGGCTTCATTCATAGTTGTTTCAATTTAAAGGTTTATAAACGGTTAAAACCGTTGAAAAAAACTATTATTGGTCTATATTCCCACGATTAAAATCGTGGGTTAATGAAAATTATTTCTTTCTGATGAACTTATATCACATATAATCAAAACCCAATCAAGAAAATTAAGTTGTATTTATGCTACTTTTAGCTATTTGTGTATGTTTTATTGTTTAAACTACACTCAAAATCAAAACTGAACCAAGAAACTATACATTAAGCCCAAATAGGTTAAAAACCACCTTTGGGATGCTAAAATTACAACTCTCCATTAAATGCTTTTTGCAATATGCTCTTTTTAAATTCTTCTAAGTCTTCTATTTTCTTTTGATAGATGGTTTCAAGTTTTTTGGTTTCTGTTGAAAGAGCATCGAGTTTTTCTACTATAGTTTTTTGTTCTTTTAGTGATTTTGGTAAATTTATTTTGTGCTTTCTCAAATCACCTAACAATAAATTTGGAACAGCAGTACCTGAAGATACTTTAACTAGTTTCTTCAAATCAGAAACCAATAAATATCTGCAATAATGATTATCAATAGAATGTTTTATTGTTTTGATGACAGCAACACTTTTTTGAAATGTTGTTTTAAATGTTCGAAGATCATTTGGAGCAAATGCAATCCTCCCAATTGTTGCACCTGTATTAATCAAACAAATATCGCCAGGTTTTAAATCAGTTCTTTGATGTGTTTCATGAAAATCCTTTTTTGTTATTTGTCTTCCGTTGTTGAATAACAATGTGTTATTTCTGACATCTTTTGCACTTAAAAAGTAATAGCCAGAATTAACTTCATTTTCACAATTTCCATGCTTTCCATCTGTAATTAAAGAACAAACCTCACCTAAAGTTTTCTCTTCCCAACCCTTACCTTTATTTTCAAACACACTTTGTAAATAGCTTTCAAAAAGTTCTTTGGAGTTTTTAAGGTTTTGTTCGGCGTTGGCTTTTGCTTTGGCTGTGGCTGTAAAGGCTTTATCTAAAATTGCTACAATACGTTTTTGTTCGGGGAGTGGTGGGATAGGTAAAACAACTTTCTTCACTAAATCACCACTAATATTTTTAACTACTGAACCACTTGCTAATTTATGAAATTGATTATTTACAAATGGTGATGAAAGAAGTTGAAAAAAATATTCAGTATCAACAAAATCAAACAAACGTAATACAAACCATCCGTCATGAATAAAACCATCTATTTTCATAATATATGGTTTCCCAAATGACATAGAATTTGATAAAATAAAATCACCTTCTTTAACGTATCTCGATTTTTCCGCCCCCACTTTTGTTATCTTTTGTCTTGTGGAATAAATATATTTATCAACACCTTTTGTATCTCCAATCTTAATCCAATTAACACCGTTGTCATCATCGGTAATAAAATCTTTGATTGGTCTTGGCGAACTACCTCTTTCGACAAGACAAACATCTATTAATTTTTTTATTTCCCAACCCTTAGGCAAGCTCAGGACATCGCCCTTCGGCATACTTCGACTTTGCTCAGTAACCGTGCTCAGTGTATCGTTTTTTATCATCACAATTCCGTCTCTTTAAGTTTCTCAAGAATATTAACTGAATTGATGTCCATTTTAGAGAAAGCGAACCATTTTTTGCCAAGGTCTTTTATTGAAGCACCAAAGTGATAAATCTTTTTATCATCTATAATTAAAAAGCGGTCGTGTGCTTTGCTAAACTGCTTTATTTGAATACTTGGGTATTGTTGATTATGTTTCTGCAAATCTTGTTTTAGAAGTTTAGAAATATTTTTTGTGTAGAGAGTAACATTAACATTCTTTCGTCTTTTAGTAAAAAGGAGCAGAACTGTTTCATCAATATAATTATCGATAAGAATTATAGACTTACGAGCCGATTTAATTAAGTCTGCAACAAAAACATAGGCATCAAAAATTTGGCCATCGAAAAAGAGACCTTGATTAGAAGGCAAGGAGGTGTTTAGTTGTAAATCGAAATTTTCAACTTTTTCAGTAAGTTTATGAACATTATCTTCAATCCGGTTCATTCTATTATTGAGAGAATAACCCTTTAATAAATAATCTTTCAGAATTTTGTTTGCCCAAATTCTAAAATGCGTTCCTTTTTTCGATTTTACTCTATAACCAACAGAAATAATTACATCGAGGTTATAGTGTTCAATTTGTCTTTCAACCTCTCTACCTCCTTCGCTTTGAACTATCGCAAAATTTGCGACAGTTGAACTCCTATCAAGTTCCCCCTCATTAAAAACATTATTAACATGCTTACCAATTGTTTTTATATCTCTATCAAAAAGAGTGGCTATTTGTTGTCGGTTTAACCAAACAGTATCTTCCTCAACTTTTACTTCAATACGAGAAGTGAGTTCTTTGGCTTGATATAAAATTATTTCATTTTTGCTCACAACAGGACCTTAATCTTTGCCAATATTTTATTGCTTTCATTATCAAGCTTTGCAATTTCTTTAAGAATCTCTTTGGGTTTTCGAAGAGGTGCTTCTTCTGGAGTATTTGGGTTTTTTGCACTTAAATCCACTTCGGCTTCGCTCAGTGAGCTTATATCAATACTCCAAGAGTTTTCTGATTCTTTTTTTGTTTTCTGTAGCTTAACAAATTCTGCTAAATCTTTTACGCTAAGAGGATTTGTTTTGCCGAGATTTCTATCCAAATTTAGTTGGTAGAACCAAACTTTTTTAGTTGGGCTACCTTTAGTAAAAAAGAGAACAACAGTTTTAACACCAGCACCAGTGAATGTGCCACCAGGGAGATCGAGAACAGTGTGAAGATTACAACTTTCTAAAAGTTGTTTTCGTAAACTGATTGAGGCATTATCTGTGTTGCTTAAAAAAGTGTTTTTAATAACTACACCAGCACTTCCACCAGCTTTTAATATTTTAATAAAATGTTGTAGAAATAGAGAAGCTGTTTCACCAGTTTTAATTGGGAAGTTTTGCTGAACCTCTGCTCTTTCTTTACCACCAAATGGAGGATTTGCAAGGATAACATCGTAACGGTCTTTTTCTTGTATGTCTGAAATATTCTCGGCAAGAGTATTTGTATGAATAATATTTGGAGCTTCGACACCGTGAAGAATCATATTCATTGTGCCAATTATATAAGCTAATGATTTTTTCTCTTTTCCGTAAAAGGTTTTTTTCTGTAAAGTCTTTACATCTGTAGTAGTTAGTTTTTTGCTTTGCTTAAGATAATCGAATGCTTCAACCAAGAAACCAGCAGAGCCAACAGCACCATCGTAAATTGTATTGCCAATTTTAGGGGCTACTACTTTTACAATGGTTTTTATTAATGGACGTGGAGTGTAATACTCGCCACCATTACGCCCAGCATTGCCCATGTTTTTGATTTTAGATTCATAGAGGTGGCTCATCTCGTGTTTTTCGGCATGTGTTCTAAAACGGAGTTGGTCAATAAGGTTTATTACTTCACGTAAATTGTAACCGCTTTGGATTCTGTTTTTTAGTTCGCTAAAAATCTCACCAATTTTATATTCAATGGTGTTAGCACCATTTGCATCAACTTTTATTTTTTTTAGATAAGGAAATAATTTGATGTTTACAAAATCTGCAAGGTCATCGCCAGTAAGGGCTTTGTGGTGATCCAGTTTATATTCTTTTTTCCCTTCGACTCCGCTCAGGGCAAGTTTTGGTGTTGCCCACTTGCTCCATTGATATTGAGGGGCAATAATGTTTGTGTATGTTTTGCCCGTTAATTCAGCTGCGGTTTTTTTGTCTTTTTCAAAGTCGTCGAGATATTTAAGAAAAAGAACCCAAGAGGTTTGCTCAACGTAATCTAATTCGCTACCACAACCAGCGTCTTTGTGTAGTATGTCGTCTATGTTTTTGAATGTTTGTTCGAACATGAAAGAAATTTCCCATAATAATTTATTCAGTTTGTATTAACTTAAAAGTTGTGCTTGCAATATCTTACAACTTTAAAAGACAAAGTGATACAAAAGGTTTATTAAAAATAGTGAATTTGGGTTAGGGATGCAAAGGAGAGGACAATTATGAATTGAAAGATAAGAAAACCGCTGAGACGCAGAGTCGCAAAGAAATAAACAGCCACGAAAAACACGAAAGAAAAAAGGAGGGCTGAGCGGGCAGAGGGCACAACCCAAACAGCCCGATTGAGATGTTCTATTGCTACAACATTCGTTTAAATTGTAGTTAAATTTATGGGAGAAGATTTGGGACGCCAAGGGCTTATTATGTTGGAATTGGAAAAAGGAAAGAAGAACAAGAAAAAGAAGAGGGAAATGATTATTTTTATTAGTCTCAAAAATATTTGCAAGGGTAGTTATGTGATCTGACAAAGAAATATTTGATTATGTGTATAAAGAAATAATAGCGTACTCAGAAACAATAGAATCTATAATTCGAAGGATAGCTTACTTAAATTTCATTCTCAAAGAATTTAAAAAAGATTTAATGTTTTTAAGTGATGAACCATTTAAAACTGTAAGTTTTTTAAATCAACCTATTGTTACTGAAGGAGACATATTTGAAAATGAAGAGGATAAAGCATTCTATAATGGGAAGTTGGATTCTACCAGTAAAGTAGATTTTGGAAATTTATGTGTACAAAATGTTATTGTTGCAGAGGGAAGAACTATTCAAAAACTTTCAGAATTAAAAAAGTTGATAGGGATTGATGTAAATTATCTACAAGAGTATTCTAACTCTTTACCAGAGGAAAGTAAATTAACTATCACTACAAACATTGAAAAAATACGCTGGAACGGTTCTGAAAGGCAATTGATTTATCTCTTTGACCTCCTTTTTAAAGAGGATTTACTTTCTGCTCAAGAGTATCATGACAAAAGATTCTCATTGATTTCTACACATTTCAAAAACAAAAAAGGATATGATATTAAGCCGAAACAGTTAAGTACAACAGCTTCTGAAATGAGCAAAGGAAAACCTAACAAAAAAGACGCAGAAAAAATTGAGTCTATAATAAATAAAATAAAAGAGGGGGATTAACATAAGTTAAGAAACTTGGTAGGACTTGGTATCCCAAGTATAGTTAAGGTTAAATGAAACATTTTTCCATTTTCTTTGCATTAGATATTTTTATTAACAATCTAAGGCAAGCAAAATGGAAGAAGCAAAAACAAATCAAAACAGTTCTACAACAGAGCTAGAAGCAAGACCATTAACATTCAAAGAAGCTACAAAGTATCTTGATATATCATCAAGTTATTTGTACAAGCTCACATCAACAGCAAAAATCACACACTACAAACCAAATGGAAAGACGCTTTACTTTGAAAAGACTGACCTTAATAAATGGTTGTTGAGAGGAAAAGTTTTATCCGATTCTGAGTTAGAACAAAAAGCAGTTGACTACGTGCATTTAGGCAATTCCTAATTTAATTGAGAAAACAAAAAATGAGGATAAGAAATGAAGTACATCAATGATTTAATTAATGAGGCGAAAGAAGTAACAGCAAGATTTGAAGAGAGCAAGGATTTAATTTTGTGCTGCTACTCGGACAATAAATTGAACGAAGCAATAAACTCAACAGTTTTGCTCAAGTATAATTCTGTAATTGATGCTGTAAATGGGTTAAGGAGTTTGCTCAGTGATGTAAGAGAATATGAAACAAAAAGTAAACTTTTTAGATTTTATGAACAAAAAGAAAAAAGAAAATGAATCTAAATAATTTAAATATCAATGAGATTGAGCAATTGCGGGGGTTGCTCTCTCTTACTTCTCAAATTGGTGGAGCAAATGTTACTCTTGAAACATTTGTAGATGAATATTTGAAGTATGAGGAGTTGAATAGATCGGTTTCGTATTTGAAAAGTCATAGAATTAGCTTGGGTCATTTGGTGGAATATTTTAAGGCTCAACGAATGATGAGTATGATGTCCTTTAGAGAGGTGGAGATGTTTATTACATATCTTTAACAAAAAGTAAAGAAAGGTTATCGTGTTTATTATAGAAACTTGAAAGCTGCGTTTAACAAGGCGGTGGAATGGGGATATATTTCTGAGAATCCATTTTTGAAAGTTAGACT
Organism: uncultured Melioribacteraceae bacterium; assembly: GCA_965370315.1. Lineage (GTDB taxonomy): Bacteria > Bacteroidota > Ignavibacteria > Ignavibacteriales > Melioribacteraceae > 1-14-2-50-31-20. The sequence continues at coordinate 6,608 of CBDUTO010000073.1, read as the reverse complement.
ACCGAAAGAGCAAAAGAATCAGCCAAAATATTTGAGTGAGATTGAGTTGAAAGGAATCTTATCAAAAATAGAATTTAGCGATGTGAAAGGAATCTCAGCTCTAAGTTTTTATACTGGTTGTAGATTGAGAGAAGTTGTAAATCTGAAATGGAAGAATGTAAATCTGAATGAAAAGTCATTAATCGTTGGTGATGAGGATTCCCAGACCAAAGGAAGACAACAAAGAATAATACCGTTGTGTGATGAAGCTGTAAATATTTTTCAATGGCGATTAGGAAAAGTAGTAGAGTTAGATGGATATGTTTTCCATAAAAATATGGTGGGATTTTTAGTGGGGATTATATTTCTAAGAAATTCAAAAAGGGCTGTAGAAAAGCTGGTGTTTCAGAAAAAATTCATTTTCACAGTCTGAGACATAGCTTTGCTTCAAACTTAGCACAGAGTGGAGTTTCGATTTATTTTATTCAAAAACTGTTAGGACATAGTTCTGTAACAACAACAGAGATTTATTCTCATCTGAATTTAGAAGGGATGAGGGATGCGGTTAGTGTGCTGAACTAAAAAATAAATTGTGAATGTTGAATTAAGAATTATGAATGAAGAACAAAAAAGAGCATATCACGCTGATTGAACTGAAAGAACTGATAAGAACGGATAGAGCAAAAGCGATTGAGAATTAAAGATTAAAAAATTAAATAGAGGTAAGGAAATGGAATTGAAAGATACGGCAAAAGATTACAATGAAGTATTTGGTTTTAATGTGTTGCCATTGAAAGAGAAGCGTCCAGCACTTGGGAGTTGGGAAAAATGGCAAAACAATATCCAAACAAAGGATAATATACATAAAATGGGATGGCTTAGTGCAACAGGAGTTGGTGGAGTTTCTGGGATAGATAATCTTCGAGTTATTGATGTTGACTACACAGAGGATAGTGAATTGCTAGGAAAATTATTATCCACTCTTGGGCTTCCAAGAGATTATAGGTGGAGTGTTGTTAGTGGTAGTAAAAAGGGTTATCATATTTGGTTTACTATGGAAGAGAGTGAGGAAGCAATCAAAATTTTAGGTGGTGATAAAGCGGTCTATAAAATTTCTCCAAAAGAGAAAGGTGTTTGCGATCACTTTGAAATAAGGTGGAAGAATTGTCAAACGGCCTTGCCTCCCTCTTTACATTCGAGTGGGAATAAATATGAATTTATTTTTGAGAATCCTTATGAAGCTCCATAAACAATAAGTCTGAAAAGATTGGGAATGTTTTTGGAAAAATTTGGAAAAGATGAAGCAAAGAGTATAAAAAAAGATAGAAAACCACAGAGACAGGAAGACGTAAAGGAATGGAAGGATGTTGATAAAAAGGAGCTGGATAGAGCAATTGAGGTGTTGGCTGAGAAACTTCCAAATCATAGTTATGAAGAATGGCTAAGTGTGGGGTTTGCACTTGCGTCCATTGGGGAGACTGGACGTGAGTATTTTCTAAAACTCAGCTTAGATAATCCAAATTATAATGATAGTGAAGAGGAATTGAATAAGAAGTTTGATGGATTGTTGAAAGATTATAATGGAGAGATAACTCTTGGATCATTGTTTAGTATTGCTTCGGAATATGGTTATAAAAGATTGGAGCTGATTTTTTGGCGAGAGTATAATTGTAAAATCATAATTGACCAGGAAAAGTTTAATCGGTTTTTAATCTACCATGGATTTGGGAAATTCTCTATTGGGAAAGAATATATATTTGTTCGGGTTCTGGAGAATATAGTATGTGAAGTTACTAAGTCTAATATTAAAGATTTTGTAATAGAATATGTTAAGTCTCTCCCCTACCAGCTTACAGATAACTGCACGAACAAGAATCTACTTAGTAAATTTATGAGTGAACGGAATAAGCTCTTTGGTGAAAGTTACCTTGAATTTCTTGAAACTTTCAATTTCGATTTTAAAAGAGATGAGGAAAATAAGTCTTTTGCTTACTTCAATAATTGTTTTGTTGAAATTACAAAGGGAGGAATAAAAGAGATTGCCTATAAATATTTAGATGGTGTGATTTGGGAAGAGCAGATAATTGATAGAGAGTTTAAACAAGGTGATGGTGATACTGACTTTGCTCAATTTCTATCTAATGTTTGTCGTGGTGATGGAGAAAGATTAGATGCTTTGTTTTCTGCAATTGGATATCTACAGCATAATTATAAAGATGCAAATAATACTAAAGCAATTTGTTTTATTGATGAGCGATTGAGTGAATCGGCATTTGGAAGAAGTGGGAAAGGTGTGGTTGGAAATGCTATTGGGAAAATGTGTGCAGTTTCAAAGATTGATGGAAGAAACTTTAAGTTTGAAAATAGTTTCGCGTTTCAATCGGTATCTCTTGATACAGAGGTGCTATTCTTTGATGATGTAAACAAGAAGTTCGGATTTGACAAATTGTTTTCGATAATAACAGATGGAATAGTTGTTGAGAAAAAGAATCAAGATTCATATTATATCCCTTTTGAGAAATCACCGAAAATATTAATAACAACTAATTTTTCATTGGATGGGAGTGATGATTCCTCTTTGGATAGACAGTTTGTGATAGAGTTTTCTGATTACTACAATAAGAAAAGAAGACCAATAGATGAGTTTGGAAAACTGTTCTTTACTGGATGGAATGAAAATGAATGGAATGCATTTGATAATTTTATGTTAGGCTGTGTTCAATTGTTTTTGAAGGAAGGATTGATAGAATACGACCATATTAATCTACTGCAAAAGCAATTGATTGATTCTACAAAACAAGAGTTTGTTGAGTTTATGCAGGAGGTAGAACTTGGGAAAGAATATGAGAAAAGAGAGTTGTTCGATAAATTTAAAGAAGAGTATTCAGATTTTGAGGGAATGAAGCAAAACAGCTTCACTGGTTGGATTAAAAAATATGCAAATTTAAAAGAGCTTAAGTACACTGAAAGGAAGAGTGGGGCGAATAAATACTTTTCTCTTAGTGATAAGAGTGTGGTTCCGTCCATAGTTGGACAAATTGAACAAGAAGAATTGTTGCTTTAGGACGTTGGTATTTCCTATAATTGTTTGATTATAGGCTGTAGATAGAGATGTGGACGAATGGACGAAGTTGTTTCTATTTACAGCCTTTGGTGTTAAAACAAATATTTTCTCATTTATCGAATTCGAAATTTTTCGATTCAGCTTGTTCTCTTATTGCTTTAATCATTACAGCATCAAGAGTATTATCATCCATGTTTAACATTTTTTCAGAAACGTATTTTCTTCTTTTTTCATTTAATTCATTTATCTCTTTTTGAATTGTTTCTCTCTTTTTTGTTTTTTCATCAATATATTTTTTTCTTTCCTCTATCGTCATCTTTTTCATTTCTTCTGGCAATTCATTTTCTGAAATACTTTCAATGTCAACATCCCCTTCGTTTGTTGCATCTACAAGATCCCAAGAACTATTTTTATATTGACCAGAACCTTTTGTAACTGACCTTTGAACCATAATCTCACTAGCAACTGACATTGCATTGGCATCTTGTTCTTCTTGCATCGCCTTTTTTACTTTACCCTTTGAACCAAAACCGATATAAGTAGAGTTGAGTTTTATTCCTAATACAATTAATCGTTTGTCTTGAGGTGCATCTATATGAACAATTTTTTGATTGTGGTCAATATTCATATATCTTCCATTTGTAAGGTCTGCCCCATCTTTCCATTTGGTAGAAATACCTTCTTGATAGTTTCCACAAAAGATAGTATTTACAATAATACCTTTTGAAAATGCTTTTTCACAAGAAGTTTTATAGTCTGTTTCACCTTGAGTAAATGGTTCATTACCAGCAATAAAAATAATTTTTAAATTATCGTTATCATCACTCCATTTTAAGTTTTTTAATGATGCACGAATTACTTCACCACAATATTCGTCACCACCATTTGTTCGTAGTTTGAAAAGTTCATCAGAGATTTTATCTAGGTCATTGGTGAAAGATGAAATCATCCTTAGATACCCTTCGTCTTCTGGAATAGAAGCTTTTCCATATTCGAAAAGTGATACTTCTAAATTAATTCTTTCTCCACTTTTACTTGCACGAGCAAGTTCATTAACAATTTTCCATAGTTGTGTTTTAGCTTGTTCGATGAGTCCTTCCATACTTCCACTTGTATCAAGTAAAATAGCAATTTGAACTCTGTTTGAATTATCTGCTCCGTTAGCGATAGGATTTACTGAGATAAGAAATAGTAGTGTAAGTAATGGTAGTAAAAAAACCTTCTTCATGATAGTCTCTCCTTTAGATGATAATTTGTTTTTTTAACATTACTTGATAATGATTAGTTCCAAAATTGAAATCATCAATATTGTTTATGATGTATATCACAATTTCCCTAATATTATTTTTTTACTTTCTATTAGCCTTTTGAGTTCACAACATATTAACAGCCTTTGAAAGATCCTCCTTTTTTACATGGCTATAAATTTCTGTTGTTGTAATGCTTGAATGACCGAGAAATTCCTTTATAAAATACAGTGATACGCTAAATTAAAAGAGATTAAGAAATGATTGGTCAAATTGGAAATCAAAACTATGCCTATAAATTAAAATATTGGTATATATTTGAAAAAATTGTCTTTATAAATATGGTTATAAATTACAATCGTAGTTCCTTGAAAAAATAGTGCGCTTCTTAAAAAATACTCGACTAATTTAAAAAAGTGGACAAACTTAGATAGGCGTTTGTCCATGTAAAGTTTGGAAATGGACTGTAAATACCAATTTGGACGAAAGGGACAAAAACATGCGGTAAATCCTCTCCTTATTCACCGCACAATATGCGGTAATATATTTGACAATGCGATAAAAAACAGATATATTTACTGCAACATTTGCGGTGAATACAATGAATAATAATTATATATATCAAAAATCAGATTGGCCAAAGTTCTATTGGAATTCCGATAAATTACTAAACTTATTAAGTGAAGTAAGGATTTTGCAAGGAAAGCTACTTGGATATATGAAATCTCTTGGATTTGAGTTGAGAGAAGAAGCCAACTTTGAAACACTCACAATAGATATAATTAAAACAACAGAGATAGAAGGTGAAATACTAGACAAAGAACAGGTAAGATCATCACTTGCCAAACGATTAGGAATTGAAATACCAAATATGATATATTCTGAAAGGCATGTAGATGGAGTTGTAGATATGATGCTTGATGCAATAAGTGATTACAACGAACCATTAACAAGAGAGAGATTAAATAATTGGCATTCCTCTTTATTTCCAATTGGAAGAAGTGGGATGCATAAAATAATTGTTGGTAATTTGAGAGATGATTCTAACGGACCAATGCAAGTAGTATCGGGAGCAATGGGAAAAGAACGTGTTCATTATCAAGCTCCAAATGCTGAGGAATTAGATGAAGAGTTAAATCAATTTATTGAATGGTTGAATAATTTTAACGAAATAGATCCAGTAATAAAAACTGGAATAGCTCACTTATGGTTTATAACACTTCATCCATATGAAGATGGTAATGGCAGGATAGCGAGAGCTATAACCGATATGCTACTCACCAAAGCCGATGGAATAAAACAACGGTTTTATAGTATGTCATCACAAATACGATTAGAAAGAAAAGAGTATTACTTAAAACTAGAAGAGGCACAAAAAGGTGATTTGGATATAACCGCATGGTTAGAATGGTTTATGACATGTTTGAAACGAGCGATAGAATCATCATCTCAAATATTAAACAAAGTACTTCTGAAAAATAAATTCTGGACAAAATATTCCACACTAATAAAAAATGATAGACAAAAAGTGTTATTGAATAAGTTGCTTGATGGATTTGAAGGGAAATTAAACACCTCAAAATGGGCAAAGATAGCAAAGTGTTCAACAGATACAGCACTAAGAGATATACAAGATTTATTAGATAAAGACATTTTAGAAAAGGAAGTTGGTGGAGGAAGAAGTACAAGTTATAAATTAAAAGAATTAGAATAAAAATTCTTACAGTTTATTAAGTACCCAAACTACTCGAAAGTGGACAAAAGGGCAAACTAATTTCTATTTACAACCTTACTAATATCTATAATAGATTAACAGCATTGTGAAGATCCTCCTTTTTTACATGGCTATAAATTTCTGTTGTTGTAATACTTGAATGACCGAGTAGTTCTTTAATATAATAGAGTGGTACGCCTTTCTGTACTAGGCTAGAAGCGAATGAATGGCGTAGGGTATGGAAATGTATGCCCTCATTGAGTTTGGCTCTCCTTGTAGCTTTCTTGAAGTGTTTACTTACAAAATCTTCATTTAATTTAATTCCAAAACTTCGATAAAAAATATAATCATTTTCTAAATGATGAATTTTATTGTTCTGCTCTGCAAGGAGATTAATAATTGTTTCGTTCATTGGAATAATTCTGTCTGCTTTGCTTTTGGTTGTAAATAAATCATCGTTTTTAATTTTAATAGAATTGCTTCTTTGATCAATCCAATCCCATTTCATATTTACAATTTCACCTACTCTCATTCCAGTATGGAAAGCAAATGTGAAAAGTTTTTTTAGATACTCCCCTTCTGTTTTCTCTGTGATTTTGCTTAG
>CBDUTO010000072.1:0-22399 GCA_965370315.1 uncultured Melioribacteraceae bacterium | reverse complement strand
AAGATGCTAATAAAAATGTACGTGGAGTTGTTTTAGTTTTTAGAGATATTACAGAAGAATATAAGATTCAGGAAGAGTCAAGAAGAAGTGAAGAGAGATATAAAATAACAACGGATGCCACAGGTGAGGTTTACTATAGATTAAATTTTAATAATATGTCTTATGAGTATATTCATCCAAATGTTGAAATATTAACTGGCTACAAGACTAATGAGTTCGATTTGAAGAGCATTATAATGGAGATAGAAAAAAGAGGGAATAGTCTTCAACTTAATCAGCTAGAGAAGAATCGAATAAAAGCAACAATTGAATTTTACAATGCGGATTATTTAATTAAAACCAAAAGTGGAGAAGAAAGATGGATTGCCGATGTCTCTTTTCCAATTTTCGATGAAGATGGTAAACAGTGTGGAAGTTATGGCGTTTTATCTGATATTTCTGATAGAAAGGAAATGGAAAAGAAATTATTGAGTGCAAAAGAAAATGCAGAAAAAGCTGATAGATTAAAATCTATATTTCTAGCACAAATGTCTCATGAAATACGAACACCAATAAATGCATTAGTAAGTATGTCATCTCTTTTAAGATACGATTTTGAGGAGAGTGCCGACGAAGATCAATTGTTGAGTTTTGATATAATAGATAGAGCGGGTGGGAGAATTATAAGAACTGTAGATCTCCTTCTTAATCTATCAGAAATTCAAGCTGGCACCTATGAAACTAACTTTACACAGTTTGATATTGTTTCCGATATTTTTACAGTGGTAATTGCTGAACATAAAAAACTAGCAGCAAAGAAAAATTTAAAATTTAGTTTAAATGTTGTTGCTACAGATACTGAACTGATTACTGATTTATATACAGTTAATCAAATATTTACTCAGCTAATAGATAATGCAATTAAATATACTGATGAAGGTGAAGTAAACATAAAAATATTTAGAAATGAAGTTGAACAATTAATAGTTGAAGTTAGTGATACAGGTATTGGAGTAGAAGATGAGTATCTACCTCAACTATTTGAACCATTTACTCAGGGAGAGATGGGATATACAAGAAAATTTGAGGGAAATGGAATTGGATTAGCGTTAGTCAAAAAATATTGTGAACTAAATAATGCTAAGATTGAAGTTGAAAGTAAAAAAGGTGAAGGGTCTACATTTAGAGTAATTTTTTAACTTTATATATTAAAAGAATCTAAGGTTTTTGAATGGGTATGAAGGAAGAATTAAATAGTAAAGAGAAAATGCTTATTTGCAGGATAGAAGAATTAGAAAAAGAATTAGATCTTGCAAATAGTAAAAGTGTATCTAGTTCTAATAGTACTAATGACCTATTATTAGCCTTTTCTGAAGCATCTTTCGAATCAGTATTTCTCTCAGATAAAGGTATTTGCTTTGGACAAAATATAACTGCTGAAAAAATGTTTGGGTATACATTTGAAGAGGCAGTAGGACAACCAAGCACTAATTGGATAGCTCCAGAAGATCGTGAAATGGTAATAGAGAATATGCTTTATGGATATGAGAAACCTTTCGAAGCAAGAGCTCTTAAAAAAGATGGTTCTGTTTTTATTGCCCAAATAAAAGCGAAAATAATCTCTTATCAAGGTAAAAGAGTTAGAGTCACAACACTTTCTGATATTACCGAACAGAAAAAACTTGAAGAAAAAAGCTCACAAACTGAGCAACATTTAAAAATGATAAATGCAAATATTCCAAATATTCTTTGGAAATCCCAGATTGACTCATCAGGAAATTTTAAGAATACATATATTTCAGAAGTTGCTGATGAAATGCTAGCACTTGAGCCTGGTACTATAGGTAATGATTGGAATAAATATTTTAGCTTTGTTGTCCCAGATTTTATGTCAATTATAAATAACAAATTACAAGAGGCATATACTAATCCTGGAATTATTACTTCATTTGATTATGAAGTAAACAAAGGTGATGGAACTATAGCATGGTTTTCTTCAAAAGGATTAGTACAGTTAACAGAAAATGGACTTACTAGCTTTGGCTTTACTATTGATATAACTGAGCAAAAGAGAGCGGAAGAGGCTTTAAGGGAGAGTGAAAGGCGGTACCATCGTTTATTTGAAGATTCACCAATATCTTTGTGGGAAGAAAGCTTTTCAGAAATTGAAGATTATTTTGATGCATTAAGAAAAAAAGGAGTCACTGATTTTCGTGATTATTTTGATAAGAACCCCAAGGATATTTCACTCTGCGCACAGAAAGTAAAAATTATTGATGTTAACAAAGCAACTTTGAAATTACATGGCGCAAATAGCAAAGAGGAATTATTAAATAATTTAGATAAAGTATTTAATAATATATCGTACGAAGTATTTAAAGAAGAACTGATAGCACTAGCTGAGGGAAAGAACGAATTTGAATCTGAAGCAGAAACTAAAACACTCTTTGGTGAAAAAAGAAATATAGATTTGAAATTCTATTTAAGCAAAGAGAAGAAAAATAATAAAGATAATGTAAGAGCACTTATAGCTATTAATGATATTACAAAAAGGAAAAAAATTGAAAATTCTTTAAAGGAAAGTGAAGAATTATATAGAAGTGTTTTTGAAAATTCACCACTTGGAATATTCCATTTTGATGTAAATGGGTATATAACAGATTGTAATAAAAAATTTGCAAAAATTATTGGGCCATCTCGAGAAAAACTTATAGGGTTTAACCTACTAAAACAAGGGAAAAACATAAAAATTAAAAATGAAGTAAAGAGAACTTTAGAAAATGGTTCAGGATACTTTGAGGATTATTATAACTCAGTTTTATCTGGAAAATCTACTCCAATTATTGCTCGGTTCAGTGCAATTTATAATGAAGAAAATAAAATAATAAGTGCTGTTGGATTAATTGAAGATATCTCAGAGCGGAAAAGGAAAGATAAACTTCAAGAGGCATTATATGCTATTTCTGAAGAAGCAAGTAAATCTAAAAATCTTGATGAATTATATAGTAATATTCATTTAATAGTTAGCGATTTAATGGTTGCGAAAAATTTCTACATTGCAATTCATGATGAAAAGAATAACATTATTACATTTCCTTACTATATTGATGAAAAAGGAGATATACCGGAATCACGCAAATTTGGGAATGGATTAACAGAGTATGTTTTAACTCAGAAAAAGAGTACAATTATAACAGAAGAGATTGATAAAAACCTTCAGGAAAATGAACTAGTAAGTACAAAGCGAAATTATTCTCAAGTTTGGGTGGGGATATATCTAAAATTTGATGGTGCTTATAAAGGTGTTTTAGCTGTACAAGATTATGAAAACAAAGCAACTTATAACGAAAAAGAGATGGAGGTTTTGGAGTTTGTTTCGCAACAGATTGTAAAAGCAATAGATAAAAAATATGCCGAAAGAAGACTTCAGAGATCTGTAAAAGAGTTATCCGAAGCAAAGGGTGAGTTAGAATTAATAAACAATAATAAGGATAGATTCTTCTCCATAATTGCCCATGATTTACGAAGTCCATTTATGGCATTAATGGGTATTTCTCAAATGATTTCTGAAGATATGGATAGTATGTCCGTTGGAGAAGTTAAAGAGATGACAAGCAGTATCTATAATTCAACTCAAAATCTTTATAAGCTAATTGAAAATCTTCTTAACTGGTCTCGTGTACAGATGGGTACTTATAAAATTAAACCGAAGAATTTTAACATAAAAGAGGCTTACTCAAATGTTGACACATTATTGCAATTATCAGCAAAAGAAAAAAATATTACAATAAATAATAATCTTTCCGAAACAGAAGTTTATGCCGATGAAGATTGTGTGAAAACAATTTTTCGCAACTTAGTTAGCAATGCAATTAAATTTACAGAGAGAGGCGGAAGGATCGATTTATCTGCAAAACAGAAAAATGGTTTTGTTGAAATTGAAGTTAAAGACAATGGAATTGGAATAAGCAAGTTCATGATTGAAAAACTATTTAGTATAGTTGAAAAAATATCTAATGATGGAACTGAAAATGAGAAAGGAACTGGTTTAGGACTAGTACTCTGCAAAGAACTAGTTGAAAAAAACAATGGCAAAATTTGGGCTGAAAGTGAATTAGAAAATCTGCATGTAGGCAAAACAGAAGGTAGTAGATTTACTTTTACTTTACCGATAAAGGCGAAGATATAAATTTCTAAAAGTTAATATATTTAGTCTGTGATATAAAATAAAGGGGTGTGAAATATGCAACTAAAGAGAAACAAACAAAACCATCTTATGTGGGTTGGGTTACTCACTCTAATTATTGTATCTGCCACTTTCTATTCATTCTATAAAGGTCGTGAAATTGCGGAGCGATATGCCCCACTAGTAGATGCAGCAATGGAAATAAAATGAAATCAATTTTTCTTGCTCAGATGTCGCATGAAATTAGAACACCGATAAATGCTTTGGAAAGTATGTCTTCTCTTCTAAAATATGATTTTGAAGAGAATGCGAATGAAGATCAACTAATGAGCTTTGATATAATTGATAGAGCTGGAGGTAGAATTATAAGAACAGTAGATCTTTTGCTTAATTTATCTGAAATACAAGCTGGCACATATGAAAAGCACTTAACTAAGTTTGATGTTTTCACAAGAGTGATTTCCCAGATAGTTGCTGAAAATAAATTCTTTGCAAATAGTAAAAATATTGATATAAATTTAATATATTCAATAGAGAATTCTGAATTAGTTGCTGATTATTACACAGTAACTCAACTAATTGATAACGCAATAAAATATACTGAAAAAGGGAAGTAAACATTAAAATAGAACGCGATGAGTCAGACCAGTTGGTTGTGGAAATAAAAGATAGTGGCGTTGGAATAGAGGAAACATATTTACAAAAATTATTTGAACCATTTTCACAGGAGGAGATGGGTTACACAAGAAAGTATGAAGGAAATGGTATTGGATTAGCATTGGTTAAAAAATACTGTGAGTTAAACAATGAAAAAATTGAAGTAGAAAGTGAGAAAAATAAGGGCTCAATATTTAGAATAATTTTTTAATAAATTATACTAAATTATTTTTTATAAATAATTGTTTAGTGAGGGATTTCTAACAAAGATTTATCTAAAGGAGTTAAAAATGTTTCTTAGTACTCTAAAATCAAGAATAATGATTTCTATATCTGGAATTGTTTTTGTCTCGCTTGCAATAACAACAATATTTTTTGAGGTAAAGTCCAAAGGAGTACTTTCCGATGCAATGGAAGAACATGCCCTAAATCTTTTGCAGTCCAAAACTCATCATGTTGAATCTCAGTATAATAGTATTCTCTATCAACAATCAAATGTCCTTTCTCGAAGAAAAATTGAACTCAAAAATTATACAACAATTGCAACAGAAATTATAAATGGTATGTACCAACAATATATTGATGGGATACTTAGTGAAGAAATGGCAAAACAATTTGCCATTTCAAATTTAAATGGTTTACGATATGGAAATGGAGTCGGTTATTTTTGGATAAACGATGTAGAGCGTCCATTCCCAAATATGATTATGCATCCGACTATACCTGAGTTAGATGGTATTATACTGGATGATCCTAAATTTAACTGCGCTCTTGGAAAGAATGAAAACCTATTTAAAGCATTTGTTGATGTCTGTCTTGAAAATGGGGAAGGCTACGTTGATTACAATTGGCCGAAACCAACAGAAGATGGACTTACCGAACAACAGCCTAAAATTTCATATGTGCAATTATTTAAGCCATGGAATTGGATAGTAGGTACAGGGGTGTATATTGATGATATTGACAGGGATGTTCAGCATAGAATAAATGCCGTAATTAATGATTTAAATAAAACAATTGCCAAGCAAAGAATTGGAAAAAGTGGCTACTATTTTATTTTTGATGAAAGCAACAATATGTTAGTTCATCCTTCCCTTGCCGGAACAGATGGCACCAGTTTAATAAATCCAGAGACGAAAAATAGATTAATCGATGAATTTAAAAGAGTGGCTCTTTCCTCAGAGCCATCAATAGAATATTTATGGAACAAACCGGAAAACAAAGATGAATATCGTTTTTCAAAGAAAACTTATGCCTCATACTACAAACCTTTAGGTTGGTATATTTGCTCTTCTGTTTATAAAGAAGATTTTGAAAAAGAAATTTCAACCCTTACATATACTGTGATTCTTTTTTCTAGCACTTTTATTTTCTTTGCAATTATTCTTTCGCTAATTGTATCAAGAAGCATTACAAATCCTTTAAACACATTGATGAAATTTATAAGTCATGCAGATACTGATGGAATCCCCACTAAAACGGTTCCAGAAATTAGCACTACAAAAGAAATAATGATGCTAAGTTCTACAATAAATAAAATGATAAATTCCATTCGAAAGCACGGAACCGAATTAAAGTCACAGAGAGATTTCTCAATGGGAATAATAAATGGTTCCCCTGTAATTATTTGTGGGCTTCACCCAGATGGAATTACAAAATTTGTAAATTTAGCAGGTGAAGAGGCAACGGGGTATACTCAGGAAGAAATTATTGGGGAAAGTTGGTGGGGATTGTTATTCCCAGATAAGATATCTGAACGTATAAATAATATTAATGAAAAAGCTATTCATCAAAGTATTATTGATGATGAAATTAATATGACATGTAAAAACGGAGAAATAAAAACTATTGCATGGAGTAGCTTTGTAAGGAAAGATGGTGAAGGTAATATTATTGAAATAATAGGCTTTGGAAACGACATAACTCAAAGGAAAAATGCTGAAGAATCTCTTCGTAAAAGTGAAGAGCATTATAGAGCAATAATTGAAAATGCCGCTGATGTAATATCTATTTTAGACGAAAGAGGAAATCTTATATATGAAAGTCCATCTCATAAAAAAGTGCTTGGTTATGATGTGGGTGAGTTAATCGGAAAAAATGTATTTGAACTTCTACATCCAGATGATATGGAGGAAACCCTTAATCAATTTCAAGATTTGATAAAACGCCCTGGAGAAATTGAGCACGTTGAATTCCGTTTTCTTCACAAACATGGTGACTGGAAATATATTGAAGGTATTGGAAAAAATTTACTAAATACACCAATGGTAAAAGGTATTGTTATTAATTATAGGGATATTACTGCTCGCAAATTAGCTGAAAATTCATTAGTAAAAGCAAAAGAAGATGCAGAAAATGCAGATAAATTGAAATCCATATTTCTTGCACAAATGTCCCATGAAATTCGCACTCCAATAAATGCTCTTGTTAGTATGTCAAGTTTACTAAGATATGATTATGAAGAGGATGCAAATGAAGACCAATTAATGAGTTTTGATATAATTGATAGAGCAGGTGGTAGAATTATAAGAACAATAGATCTCCTTCTTAATTTGTCAGAGATACAAGCTGGTACTTATGAAACTAGTTTTACTCAATTTGATATTGTTTCTGATATTTTTACTGTTATTGTAGCTGAACACAAAAAACTAGCAACAAAGAAGAATATAAAACTAAGCTTAAATGTTGTAACTGAGGATACTGAACTAATTACTGATTTTTATACAGTAAATCAAATATTTGTTCAGTTAATCGACAATGCAATTAAGTATACGAACGAAGGTGAAGTAAGTATAAAAATATTTAGGAATGAATTTGAACAATTAGTAGTAGAAATTCGGGATACTGGAATAGGAATAGAAGATGAATATTTGTCAGAACTTTTTGAACCCTTTTCTCAAGAAGAGATGGGTTACACAAGAAAGTATGAAGGCAATGGAATTGGATTAGCATTGGTTAAAAAATACTGTGAGTTGAACAATGCAAAAATTGAAGTTGAAAGTAAAAAAAAGAAAGGATCGACTTTTAGAGTTGTTTTTCAGTAGTCTTTGTTACTAATTTGATTTTTAAATAAAATCTTATCTTTTCAAGTTCAATTTTATTGACAGTGATGGAAAAACAAAAAAACATGAAGAATAAAAAACTCTGTGATTGGACTAAATCTGGGATTAATAAAAATGAGAAATTACTATTTTCATTAATAAAAAATCCAAGTTTTTTTTGTAAAAAATGCGCTCGTTCTTCTAAAGATGAAAGCTATATTTGCAAAGCAGAAAAAATTAAAGAATAAATTAAATTATATTTGTCATTACGAGCTTCTTTTTGCGAAGCAATCTGTAGGAGATTACCACGTCGCCACAAAAAAGCTCCCCGCAATGGCAAATTTCTACCTATCTAACAAATTCTTAAACCAAAATTCGACATCCAATTTTACAGAGTGTGGATATTTAGGATATCTTATTCCATGTCTTTGATTTGGATAAATCATAAGCTCAAAGTCTTTATTTAGGTTTTGTAATTTATCAATTAACTGCATTGTATTTTGCATGTGTACATTATCATCCATAGAGCCATGTGTAATTAACATTCCACCTTCATAGTTCTCAGCATGTGTCATAACAGAGCCATATTTGTAACCCTCGGGATTCTCTTTTGGAGTATCCATAAAACGTTCGGTATAAACATTGTCGTATAATCGCCAGTCTGTAACAGCATATTTAGCAATACCATACTTGAAGTACTCTCCAGCCCGCGCTAAAGCCATGCTAGTAGTATATCCACCATAACTACCGCCGGTTATTGCAATTTTAGATGCATCGATAAATGGTTTATTTCTTAGCCATTTTACTGCAGAAACTAAATCATCAATTTCCCATGTGCCTAGTTTACGGTGCATTTCATCCTTTCCTTTTTTACCAAAATGTCCAGAGCCTCTATTATCAACTTGAATTACTATAATTCCATTTTGAGCAAGATAGTAATTCCCTAAGCCACGTTTCGGGAAGGAGTTGGATACTGTTGTATTTCCTAGTCCACCATAAACAGAAAAAATTATTGGATATTTTTTTGTCTCATCAAAATCAAATGGCAGAAACCATTTTGCCGGTAAGTTGTAGCCATCTTCTGTTGGAATAGTGAATAGCTCAACTTTTGCTAAATTGTATTTATCCATCTCAGGAAGTTTAGAATCTGCAATTGTTTTTTTCTTCTTTTCTAAAATATTGTGTAACTCTATTCTTGTTGGTTTAATTATCGAGTTATACTTATCAATAAAGTAATTCCCATCTGGTGAAACTGTGCAAGAGTGTGTTCCTTCTCCATTAGTTAATTTTATTATTCCATCACTATTAAAGTCTACTTTGTAAAGATGCTTTTCTGTAGAATTATGTATGCTGGCATGGAAGTAAATGGTTTTTGCCTTTTCATTAACTAATGCAATATCCTTTACACTCCAGTCACCAGCAGTGATTTTCTTAATTAGCTTTCCATTTAAATTATAATGATAAATGTGATACCAGCCGTCTACTTCTGAACGGATTAAAAGTTCATCAGAATCTTTAAGTAGATAAATGTCTTCCAAAAACTCCACCCATGTTTTTTGTAACTCTGTATAGATCATTTTAGGTGTAGTATTATTTAGATTAGAAAACATAATTTCAAGCTTCTCTTGTCCACGATTCATTCTTTGGTAAATTAAACCTTTGCTATCATTGGTGAATATGGGCCAAGCGATATAATTACCTTTCTCTATTGTATCATCAATCCAAGTTGTCTTTTGAGATTCAATATTTACAACACCTAATTTCACTTCTGGAATTGGATCTCCAGGCTTTGGGTAATGCCTTTCCTCTATTTCACCATGAACTCCAGAAGCACAAACTAATGTAAAGATAGGTACATTGGAATCATCAAAACGAAGATAGGAAATACTTTTACTATCAGGAGACCAATAAAATGCACAGTAGTTTGAATTTCTTCCTAAAATCTCCTCGTAATAAATCCATGATGCGTAACCATTTAGAATAACGCCCGAGCCGTCATGAGTTAATTGTGATTCTTCTTCTTTGTTTAAGTTATAAATGAAAAGATTGTTTTCTTTTGTGTATGCAATTAAATTTTCATCGGGAGAAAGAGTTGGATTTTTCTCTGCACTTTCATCATCTGTTATTTTAATTAACTTTTTATCCTTGCGGTTAAAAAGATAGATGTCGCTATTATATTCAAGAATAAATGTATTATAATCATCAGTATGGGTAACGGATTTTGAAAGGTCAAATCCTTCTGGAAGACTTTCATTTAGTATATCATAATCTAAAAAAAGTGCATCCTTTTCTGATTTAATATCTCTTATGATAATTTTACTTCCATCTTTAATTAAATATGAATTATTATTTTTCCAAGTTTCTACTGTAGGTAATTTCTTTATGAGTTGTGGAGCACCAAAAAGAAATGCTTGCTCAAATGTTAAAAGTTTCTTTTGCGCAATAATTGATGAAAAGGAGAGAAGAACAATTAATAATTGAATAAAACGGCGCATTAGATTTCCCCAAAATTAAATATTATGAACTCCAAAATATAAAATAGTGTAAATGATTTCCTATCTTTAAAGTGTTATTTCAAGTATAAAATCATAGGCCGAACGATGAAACAATTCTTTAAGTTTTTCTTTGCATCTCTTCTAGGTTCAGTTGCATCCTTAATCATGTTTTTCTTCCTTTCATTTATAATATTGATGGGCATGATTGCAATGATGGACTCGGATGAGGTTGTAACTATTTCATCCAATACAATTTTAGAACTAGAATTCAAACGTTCAGTTCCAGAACGCTCGCAGTTTGATGACATTACTTTTTCGAGCCTTACTTTTGGAAATATTGGAAAAATTATTGGCATAAATGATATTGTTGCCAATCTAAAGAAAGCTAAAAACGACAAAAATATTAGTGCTATTTATTTAAAGCTAGATAATTTTAATGCTGGAGGGTATGCAACTATTGAACCTATAAGGAATGCATTGGTAGATTTTAAAGAGTCGGGCAAACCAATAATTGCACACGGAAATTATATTTCACAAGCTGCGTATTATTTAGCTTCTGTTGCTGATACAATTTATCTTACCCCAACAGGAGGTGTTGATTTTAAGGGTCTTAGTGCAGAGTTAACATTTTTCAAAAAAACTCTTGACAAACTAGAAATTGAAGCGCAAGTAATTAAAGTTGGAAAATTTAAAAGTGCAGTTGAACCCTTTATTGTTGAAGAAATGAGCAGTGAGAATAGAAAGCAAATCACCGCATTTATGAATTCTATAAATAGCCATTTGTTGCGTGCTATTTCTGTTTCTAGGAATATTGATGAAGATAATTTGGAAAACATTTCAAATAATATGTTTGTTCAGTCTCCATCCGATGCCCTTAAGTACAAATTAGTCGATAAGTTAAACTATGAAGTTGAAGTAATTGCACTGCTCAAAGAACTAACTGGAAAGAAAAAGCTAAAGACTATTTCTTTAAAAAAGTATAATAAAGTACATGGTTCAAGTGTTATCTCTACACCAAATCGTATTGCTGTTATTTATGCTGTTGGTGAAATTAACGGTGGCAAGGGAAGTGAGTCCGAAATTGGAAAAGATAATATAGTTGATGCTATTCGTAAAGCTAGAGAGAATAGTAGTGTGAAAGGAATTGTGATGCGTGTTAATTCCCCTGGCGGAAGTGCATTAATTTCTGATATTATATGGAAAGAGGTTGAGTTAGCCAAAGCTGAAAAACCATTTGTAGTTTCATACGGTAAGTATGCTGCATCTGGTGGGTATTATATTTCATGTGGTGCAGATAAAATAATTTCTGAACCTACTACTCTCACAGGTTCAATAGGTGTTTTTTCAATTATTCCAAATATGCAAAAATTCTTTGATAACAAATTAGGAATTACATTTGACGGTGTAAAGACTGGATTATATTCAGATTTTGTTACAGGTTCTCGCCCACTAACTACTGGCGAAAGAGCAATACTACAAAGGCAAGTAAACACAGTTTATAAAACATTTGTGAACAATGTAGTTATTGGTAGGAAAATGACTTTTGATGAAGTGCATAAAATTGGACAAGGTCGTATTTGGACTGGACTTCAGGCGCTTGAAATTGGATTGGTAGATGAATTAGGTGGTCTTGATTATGCCATCGAATCTGTTAAAAATTTAGCAAATATTGAAAAGTATAAAATTGTAGAGTACCCTGTATTGAAGGAACCTTTCGAAAAAATATTTGAAACTTTGCAGGATGATATTTCAGCAAGAATATTTTCAACAGAAGTAGAAAATATTTTTGACCATTATTCTAAAGCGTTGAAGATGGTTAAGTCTAAAGAGGTTCAGGCAAGATTGCCATTTGAAATAGTTGTAAATTAATTAGAAGAGGCTGTTTCAAAAACCAATAAAATGTCATTCTGAGGAGTGAAGCGATGTGAGAATCTTTAATATTTACTTCAAATTAAAGATTTCTCTCTCCGTTCGAAATGACATGAACTCCTTTTGAGACAGCCTTTTCAAAAATACTATCTAATCAATTTTCACTTTACTATGTATAATTACAGGTTCAACTTCTTCCGGAGTAATAGATTTCCCATTCCAAAATTTATAGAACATAACTTTCATATCATTTATTGTTAGCAACAAAACTGGGAAGAACAATAGAATAAATCCAGTTCCAATTAAAACTCCATAAGCCAGTGAAATTGCCATAGGAATTAGAAACTGTGCTTGAAAACTTGTTTCCATAATAATAGGGAAAAGTCCAAGTGTGGTTGTTAAGGTTGTTAGCATAATTGCTCTGAACCTTGAAATTCCAGCCTTGAATGCTGCATCTTCAACTTTAAGCCCTGAAAGAACGAGTTGATTATACTTGGCTAAGAAAACAACCGCATCATTTATAATTACCCCCGAGAGTGCGACCATTCCCCACGCAGATAATATAGAAACGGGATGACCATGTATTCCGTGTCCCCAAGCAGCACCAAGGAATGCTAGTGGAATCATCATAACTATAATAGACATATGGCTAAACGATTTAAAGTGAATTACTAAAATCAAAATTATAATCATGAATGCAACAGAAAATAGTGTCATTATTTGACTTACAGATTCAGCACTATCTTTCGCCTGTCCTTGATATACAAAACGAACTCCAGGAAAATGAGCTTGCACTACTGGAACTATTTCAGTCTTAACAAAATCTAAAATTGGAGGAACTGGTGCAAACGGATCTAGTAAATCGGCATCAATTCTTGCTTCGCGAGAACCATTAAGTCTTTTAATACTTACTGGACCACGTTTAATATTGTATGTTACCAATTCAGTAAGTGGATATTCTCCTTGCTGAGTCTTGATTTTCATATCTTCAAACTGCCCAATACTAAATCTATCTTCTTTGGGATATCTTACCCAAACACGAAGTTCATCTTTACCTTGCTGAAGTCTTTGTACTTGCCCACCATAAAATCCTTGTCGGACTTGCTTTGCTATTTCGGCTTGAGATAATCCAAGAAAGTATGCTTTGGGTTTTAGTTTAATTTGAATTTCTTGTTTACCCTGCGAGTTGTTATCCCTAACATTATCAAGTTCAGGCATGCCATTTAACTCAGTAAGAAGCATCTCTTTAGCTGATTCAAGTTCCTCTAAGTTTTGTCCGAGCAAACTAATTGCTACAGGGCTACCCCATCTATTTCTACCTCCAACAGTTAGTTTTGACGCTTCTGGAATTTCACCAATTTTATCCCTTACCCTTGCTGAAATATCAAATGTTGAAATAGGAGCACCTTCCATATCGCGCATTAGTACTGAAACATTTCCAGTGTGTGATCCGGTTTCTTGACCATCAAAAGCATTCCCGATTGAGCGAAAAGTATAAGTAATAAAATCATTTGTGTCTGCAAATTCTTCTTTTAGTTCGGCATTAACATTCCAAATTACTTCATCAAATATTTCAAGAAATTTTGCAGTTTGCCTCTCTCCAGAACCAGGAGTAAAAGCAACGTTTACGGTAAACATGTCGAATGCAATAGAAGGGAAAAATGTTGTTTTAATTAGTGTTCCATTAATCATTCCAAGTGTGATAAAGATAAGGGCTATTGGAATTGTAACGACAATCCATCTCCATCTAATAATAGATTCAAGAACATTTTTATAAATTACATCGCGCATAACATAAATTACTTTGTCTAATTTTTCTCTAATCTTTCCAGATTTCTTTTCATCCTTGCGTCTCAATATATGACTACTCGATAAATGTGCTGGTAAAACTAAAAATGCTTCAACAAGTGAAAATGCCAAACTAAAGACAACAATGAATGCCATTTCATAGAGCATTTCCATTCTTCCTTGAAGTAAAAGTAGTGGTGTAAATGCAACAATGGTGGTAGTTACTGATGTTACAACAGCAGGAAGTACCTCGTATGCCCCATCAATAGCAGCACGTTTAGGCGATTTGCCCATTTCAAAATGTTGGAAAATATTTTCGGCTATTACAATTCCATCGTCCACCAGTATTCCAATTACTAATATCATTCCAAAAAGCGAAATCATATTAATAGTGACGCCCATCATGCTTGCTACAACGAACATTGCTAAGAATGATGATGGGATTCCCCAAGCAACCCAAAGCGAAAGCCTGAAACTTAAAAAGAACGCCAAACTAATAATAACAAGCAGAAGTCCAATTCCACCATTGCTATAAAGTAAATCTAAACGTCCATCTAGCATTGAGTTAAAATCAAATGTAATATCTATTTGAACAGCACTGTGTTCTTTATTAAATTTATCAACATAATTATTTATAAAATTTGAAATTATTCCTAAATCTTCATTCCCAAGCTTTTCTATTGAAAAGAAAATTCCAGATTTACCATTTATTAATGTAGAACTAGAAATATCTGCGAACTTAGTTTTTACTTTTGCAACATCTCTTATGCGAAGAAAACTACCGTCACTATTGGCTCTGAGTATAATATCACCAATTACATTTGGGTCAACGCTTCTATTTCGTGAACGGATAAGTATTTCTTCATCATCAGATTTTATTTGACCAGCAGATACATCGTTATTGTTTGAAGCTATTGCCCCAGAAATTAAATCGAACGTTAAATTATAACGAAGTAAATCTTCCTCTTTAACCTCAACAGAAATCTCAAGTGCTGGATAGCCACTTATTGAAATTTTTGAAATAATACCAGATGCTAAGAAATCATCTTCTACTTTTTGAGCATGTTTTTTTAATGTTAATAAATCAACATCTCCAGAAAGCCCCATGTACGCTGCTTGGGTTCTACTTCGTCGCTTAAAAATAATGGGTCTTTCAGCAGCAGTTGGAAATGAACTAATTCCATCAATTGCGTTTTTAACTTCCATTAATGTTTCATCTAAATCATATTCCCCAGTTGTTTCAACCCTAACGCTAGAGAAGTTTTCGGATGATGTAGAAGTAATCTCTTTAATGCCAACAATACCTCTAAGTGCTTCTTCTATTCTTGTTGTAATTCCTTCTTCCATCTCTTTTGGAGAAGCACCTGGATATGCCATTGATATTTGAAGAATCCTAGATTGCACTTCTGGGAAGAATGAACGTTTCATATTCATTAAACTTAATCCGCCAGCTAAAACCACAATTGCAATTATTATATTTGCATAAAATGGATACTTAACAAATATTGTTATTAATTTTTTCATATATACCTTTCGGGTTGCGAGTTTCGGGTTACATGTTTCGAGTTTTTAAAACCCGCGACATGTAACTTGCAACTCGTATTTTACAACTAGTTTTCTAAAATTTGTACCTTCGTATTTTCTGACGCATTGATTAGTGGTTCTGCAACTATATCAATTCCATTTTCAAGTCCAGAAAAATAGATTTTGTCATTATTAATTTTTTCTATTATTATTACTCTTTTTTCCAGCAGACCATTTTTAACGATAAAAACTTCGTTCTGATTAAAAACAGCTTTTCTTGGAATTTCCATAACATTAAACAATTTAATTCCACTAAAATTGGCAGATAAATATTCACCCTTATAAATTGGATTTTTACTTGTTGAATTTATTGAGACATAAACATTAATTGATTGTGTTGTAGGATTAACGTTTTGAGATTTCCTGACTATTTTTCCTTTCCAACTTGACATTTTCTTGCTATCGGATACTTCAACGCTCTGTCCAACCTTTAACCATTTTGCATTCCCAATTTCTACAGGTACTTCAACTTCAAGATTTTTTGTGTTTATTATTTTTCCTAAACGAGAGCCGGGGTTAGCAACGGCACCTTGTTCCAAATTTACTTCAGTTATGGTTCCAGCAAATGGTGCATATATATTATAATATTCGAAGCTAGCTTCGGCTGATTTTATAGTAAAGTAGTTAGTTAAAATATTTCTACTTGCCATGTATACTCTTTCTTGAGTAGTAGCGATTTCTGGCAACTCAGGTAGATTTTTATCAACATCGATACTTTCCATAAAGGAATTCCACTCATCGTAATTGTCTGGAAAACTTACTCTTAAATCAGGCAGCATTCCAGCAACACTATTTAGAAATGAACTTTTTCTCGATTTCATATTATAGAATTCTATTTCATCATCAATTTTAACTAGTAAATCACCTTTGTTAAACGATTCGCCAATATTGAAAAAGACATCCCCTTTCAATAATTCTCCACGAACCTGAGCTATTAAGTCAACTTCTGCATTGGAGGTAACTCGGCCCATTGCTTCAACTTCTGTAACAACGTTTTTATACTCTACCTGTTCAGCTTTTACATAGCGGATAACTTCTTTGGGTGGTTTTCTAGGTGGAGTTTTTTTCATCCCACTTAACCATTGCATTGAAAAGAAAGAAAAGAGCACTATGCCAATTCCAGAGATAATAATTATCAGTTTTCTTTTGTCCATTATAATTTCCTTTATCTAAAAAATTTACTTTTATTTTGACGTTAATCGAACTTTAAAGTTACAGGTTTTTATACTTTTTTTTTGCCTTTTTGTTGCTATTTGCTCTTAATAGGATTTATTATTCCTATTATCTGTCTTTAAAATTGCATTTATCTCTTATTAAGATTAAGTTTAAATAGTGAAATTATTAAAGTACTATGAATCTTTCAAGACTAACATATTGCACAATAAATCAGAAAGCTAAAATTGCTGAAATTGATGGTGGAACAGGTGCTGTTGAAAACATCAAATCTTTTGGAATTGAAGCCGGTGATGAGATCTTTGTTAAATCACGAAAAAATGGACGTGGCAAAATAGTAGTTGAGTACAATAATAAAGATATTTGTCTTGGGCATGAGTTAGCTTCAAAAATTATTCTAGAATGTTCGGAAACCCAGAATACAACTTTAGACCAAATAAAAGTTGGTGATGTTGTTGAAGTTACAAAAATGGGTGCAAAAGGAGATGTCCGTTTTCGACTTCTTGATATGGGATTGGTTAAAGGAGTTGAGATTAAAATAATTCGTGTAGCTCCATTGGGCGATCCAATAGAAATTCTGATTAATAGTTTTAATCTTTCGCTCAGAATAGAGGAAGCAAAAAATATAGAAGTAAAAGTAGTAGCAATTAATAGAAGTCGTGGTAATGGTAAGAAACGGTGGGGAATATTTTGAGATTCGATTCTTAGATGAAAGATTTGAGACACAGGACAAAATAATTTAGCTTTGTTTCTCAAGTCTATTATCTCTAATCTCATATCAAATTAATTATGAAAAAACAAATATCAGTAGCGTTAGTAGGTAACCCGAATAGTGGTAAAACTTCGCTATTTAATAAAATTGTAGGGGCAAATCAAAAGGTTGGGAATTTTTCTGGTGTAACTGTAGAAAAGTATGAAGGTACAGTTTTGCATCAAGAATATGAACTGAAAATAATTGACTTACCTGGCACTTATAGTTTAACAACATATTCTCCAGAAGAGGTTGTGACTCGAGAATACATTTTGGATGGACATCCAGATATAGTTGTAAATGTTGTTGATGGTACAAACCTTGAGAGAAGTTTCTATCTAACCACACAGCTAATTGATGCACAAGCAAACCTTCTTGTGGCTCTTAATATGTATGACGAGGTAGAGCAGCAAGGAACCAAAATTGATTTAACTCAAGCAGAAAAATTACTTGGAACACACCTAATTCCAACATCAGCTGTTAGTGGATTGGGAATAGAAGACTTACTTAATCACATATTTGAATTATTTGAATATAAAATTTCCATTAAAAGAAATAAACTATCATTCTCTTCTTTAATGGAAGGGTATATTGAAAAACTTATCAAAATAATTTCAACCGATGAAGAACTATCAAATAAATACCATCCACGTTGGTTAGCAATTAAACTACTTGTTAACGATAAAGATGTTTATAAAACGGTTCGTGAATATCCAATATGGATAAAGGTAAATCACATCCTTTCAGAAGCTCTAATCTACACTGAAAAAAAATATGATAGCGATCCAGAGTTAATGATAAAAGAGGAACGTCATGCATTAATTCGTGGTGCAATAAAAGAGACTGTTATATATCCACCCAAAAGGAAAAAGAATACCTCAGAAATTATAGACTCCATTTTAATTAATAGAATTACAGGTTTACCGCTATTTATCTTTTTTATGTGGGCAATATTTCAACTAACATTTACGCTTGGTGAAACACCAATGAATTGGATAGAGTCCTTCTTTGGATGGCTTGGTTCGACACTTTCTCAGGTAATAACAGAACCAACAACACGTTCAATTATTGTTGATGGAATTATTTCTGGAGTTGGTGGCGTTGTTGTTTTTCTTCCAAATATTATGATTCTTTTCTTTGCCCTCTCCTTCCTTGAGGGAACTGGTTATATGGCGCGTGCTGCTTTTGTAATTGATAAAGTGATGCATAAATTTGGTTTGCACGGAAAATCATTTATCCCTATGATTACTGGCTTTGGTTGCTCCGTTCCAGCATTTATGGCTACGCGAACATTGCGAAATAAGAGTGACAGAATTACGACACTATTAATAATTCCATTTATGAGTTGCAGTGCAAAATTTCCAGTTTACATTCTTGTTGCCGGAACATTTTTTGGTACTGCTCATGCAGGTAATGCACTCTTCGGAATTTATATGCTTGGGGTATTAATTGCTTTACTAACAGCTAAACTCCTTAAAACAGCTGTGTTCAAAGGAGAATCTGAGCCTTTTGTTATGGAGCTTCCTCCTTATAGAATGCCATCTTTTAAAATTTTACTTCTTCAAATGTGGCAGAAAGCTTCTCTCTATTTGCGCAAAGCTGGAACAATAATTTTAGCTGCATCAATTCTTATCTGGATTGCAAGTAACTACCCTAAAAGTGATGAAATTACTGCCGAGTATAGTCAAATTAAAGCTGATGTTTTAAATTCGACAGAGTATAATAAAACAGAAAAGAGTGAAGTAATTAGTAAGTTGGAAATTCAAGAATCATCGAAACAATTGGAACATTCATTTGTTGGTCAACTTGGTAAGCTTATTGAACCAGTAGTAGCTCCGCTAGGTTTCGATTGGAAACTGGGAATAGCTCTTGTTACTGGAATGGCAGCAAAGGAGATAGTTGTTTCTACCATGGGAACCTTATATTCTCTTGGTGATGTTGATGAAGAATCCCAGGATTTGAGAAGCCGTCTTTTAGCCAATCCCAACTATAATGAAGCAGTGGCTTTGGCTTTAATGGTATTTGTTTTACTCTACATCCCTTGTGCTGCTGCATCAATTGTTTTCCATAAAGAGGCCGGTGCCTGGAAGTGGACGGCATTTTACATGAGCTATACTATGACGGTAGCATGGATTATGGCTTTTATTACATATAATATTGGCAAGTATTTTCTCTTGTGATTTTAATTCTAGAAAAGTAAAGTCATTACGATCCAGATTTATCTGGAGAAGTAATCTATAAAAGATTGCCACGTCGCCCAGAAAACATTTGACTCCTCGCAATGACAAATCTAACTATTTTGTTTAGGGAGTTTAAAATGAAACTAATAACCTCAGGAATTGATCATATAAATTTGGAAGTTTCCAACCTTGCTGAAACAATAGAGTTTTATAAAACTCTTTTTGGATTTGAAATCAGGAAAAATCAAGCAGATCAAAACTCTGCAATTATTGGGAACGATTCTATAAAACTATGTCTTTATGAAGTTGAAAGATTTACAAAATACGAAAAAAAAGGCTATCACCATTTTGGTTTTCATGTTAAGAATTTTGAGGACGTACTATCAAAATGCGAAGAGATGAATTTACATATTTATTATGATGGAGTTCTTAAATGGGAAAATTCTGAATCTATCTATATTCAAGATCCAAACGGATATGAAATAGAGCTTTCCAAAAATTTTGGTGGTGGAATTTAAAAAAATCAGATATTAGAAAAATCAGTTTGAGCTTACGTTTGTTTTGCAATTGGCAATGTGAAAATAAACTTACTGCCAACCCCTAATTCGCTCTCTACCCATATTTTTCCATTGTGCTTTTCAATTAATTCTTTGCAAAGAATTAACCCAACCCCTGTTCCTATTTCATTATTTGTTCCAGCAGTAGTATGATGTGATTCAATTCTGAATAATTTATTTTTGTTTGCTTCATTCATTCCTATACCATTATCTGCAACAGTTATTTTAATAAAATCTTTTTCCCTCCCAGAAAATATTTCAATTTCACCTTTTGGGAAAGTAAATTTAATTGCATTTGAAATTAAATTACGCAATACTGTACTTAGCATATATGGATCCGCTAAAACTACAGTACCTTTTTCAATTTTACTAAGAATCGAAATGTTTTTACTTTTAGCATTTTGATTTAGTAAATCTCTTACTTCTTCTAAAAGATCATTTAAAATAATATTTTCAGGATTAAATTCTAAGCGACCTGTTTGAGCTCGTGACCATTCAAGTAAACCTTCAATAAGAGAGTAAACTTTAATTGATGAATTATTTATAAGATTAATTGATTCTCTCTTTTCTTCTTCGGATAAGGTTTCATATTCACTCTCTAAAAACTGAATTATTCCTAAAATTCCCTGAAATGGTGATTTAAGATCATGAGAAATAATTGAAAAAAACTTATCCTTATTAGCATTCAATTCTATAAGATTTTTCTCGGAATTTTTAAGACTAGTCATAGCTTTCTCTTTTGCATTATAAAAGTGCAGTGTAGTTATAAATACAAGAAAGACCAATCCAAGAACTAATGTAAGAGAATAAAAAGGTCCATACTCAAAAAGCAATTCATTTGGGAATGTATAATTATTGAGTTCCAAAATATAGAACATTACAATTAATAGCGATGATATTAAAAGCCAAAAGTATGAAGATTTTTTTCCCATTAAGCTAAGAGCCACAATAGGTATTACCGAAAACCAAAATAAGCCAGATGATATAAAGCCACCAAGGAAACTTAAATTTCCAACAAAAAGAAGAGTGATATTCACTAAAAAGATGTTACTTACTAACAAGTGTAAGCCATAATGCTTTATGATGAACAAGCAAATAAGTACAGGGATAATTGAAGATCCTGTTATTAAGGCAGCAGTTTTACTACCAAGCAGATAAAAAAGAGGAGAATAAAAGAAAGCAATTACAAAATATATTGCAATATATGTTACCAACGTTCTTGTGCGGCCTAGATTTTCTAGAGAAGAAGTTAAAATGTTTTGAGCAATAAAGGTATCCGTGAATTTCCAAGCATTCCTCTTTTCTAAATTTTCTTTTGAGTTACTTGACACTTAACCACCAGAAGTATTTGTTACTAGAATATAATTATAAATTACTTAAATAGCTTTTCCAAATATGCTGGCAAGCTATAAAAGTAAATTAGTATTTTATTAAATAATATGCAAAAACATTCGTTATTTAAACTTAAATTAGTTTTTGCTAGAAATATTTTTAACTGGCAATGTGAAAATAAACTTACTTCCAACCCCTACTTCGCTCTCTACCCATATTTTTCCATTGTGTTTTTCAACTAACTCTTTGCATAAAACCAGTCCAAGTCCAGTACCAGTCTCTTTGTTTGTTCCTATTGTGGTATGGTGCACATCAATTCTAAAAAGTTTACTTATATCTTCCTGATTAAGGCCAATACCTGTATCAGTAACTGAAATTTGGACTTCTTTTTCCGATCTTGTCACATCAAAGATTATTTTACCATCTTCTTTTGTGAACTTTATTCCGTTTGAAACTAAGTTTCTTAGAATAGTATTGAGAGCTGAAGAATCTGCGAAAACGTTGCTCCCTTTTTGAACTTTGTTTACAAGCGAAATGTTTTTTGCTGATGCAGAAATTCTTAAAAAATCAACGACTTGACTGATTGAATCAAAAAGATCAATGGCTTCTATATCATATTCCATTTTGCCAATTTGAGTTCTTGTCCATGCTAGCAAACTTTCTAATAAATCATATACATTGGTAGATGTATGTTTTATAATTCTAATTAACTCTCTGGTTTCATCACTAGAGAGTTCTTCATATTCGTTTTCAAGTATATTTATAGCACCTAATAAACTTCCAAAAGGGCTCTTCAAATCATGAGAA
>CBDUTO010000071.1:0-22690 GCA_965370315.1 uncultured Melioribacteraceae bacterium | reverse complement strand
TTAGAAGTGCTTCCCTTAAATAACCTTTGGCTTTGTAATCTTCTACAGCTACATCACCTTGTCTCTTACTCAATTTTGATCTATCAGCATTTAGTAAAAGTGGAAGATGTGCAAACTTTGGAAGCTCCCATCCAAAAGCATCGTAGAGTAAGATATGTTTTGGAGTTGATGAAAGCCATTCCTCGCCACGTATAACGTGTGTGATACCCATTAAATGGTCGTCCACAACATTAGCCATGTGATAAGTAGGGAAGCCATCTGTTTTAATTAAAACTTGATCGTCAATAACATCACGAGTAAACTCAACTCTGTCTCTAACAATATCATTGATAATAACATTGTCACCGGCTTTAACATTTAAGCGAACAATATGTGGTTTACCTTCTTCAATGTTTTTTTCAATCTCTTCTTTTGAAAGATGTTGACATAACTTGTCATATTTTGCTTGTGGAAGTTTTGCTTTTTGCTGCTCTTCTCTCAATTCAGCTAATCGTTCTGGAGTACAAAAACATCTGTACGCATCACCTTGTTCAATAAGTTGGTCTGAATATTTTTTGTAAATATCTAATCGTTCAGATTGAAAGTATGGACCAACAGTTCCTTCTTTATTTGGACCTTCATCATATTCTAATCCAACCCAATTTAATGCTTCAATTAAACTTTCAACTGCACCTTCAACAAAACGGTTTTGGTCAGTATCTTCAATTCGGAGGATGAACTCGCCACCATTCTTTTTTGCAAACAAATAATTGTAAAGTGCGGTACGTAATCCGCCAACGTGTAAATATCCAGTTGGACTAGGGGCAAAGCGAACTCTTGGTGTATTGTTACTCATTTTATCTCAATATTAATTAATACTTTGTAATCTAAAAAATCAAGGTACAAAGGTAGTAAAATTAAATATGAGATAGAAAAAAAATGGGAAATGGTGAAGAATACTGGATTCTAGAAAATAGAATCCAGTATCGATAAAATCTATTTCGTTGCGTTTAAATAATACTTTACTTTTTCAATAAACTCTTTACTGTCGATAGGTTTTGGAATATAATCAGTTGCACCAGCATCGAGGCATTTTTCTCTATCGCCCTTCATTGCAAAAGCTGTCAGTGCAATAATTGGAGTATCTTGATAGTTTGCAAGTTCGCGAATATGTCCAGTAGCTTCAAAGCCATTCATTATTGGCATTTGCATATCCATCAGAATTAAATCAAACTGATCTTTTTTTGCATTGTTGAGCGCTTCTTGGCCATTATCAACAACCACAACATTTTCAAATCCATTTTTCTTTAACAGACGTGTAACAATAATTTGTGAGTGTTTATAATCTTCTGCAAAAAGTATTTTAATTTCGTCATCCGATTTTTTAATCACTTCTTCCACTGGAGTTGGCTCCTCATATCTATTAATCATTGAACTAATAGTATCTGATAAATCCTCAAAGTTTACACTCTTTTTGCTTAGTAAGTCATCAAAAAGTCCATCAATACTTTTTAAATCTTCATCAAAATTCTCTTTGCCTGTATAGATAATAATTGGAAGTTTTGAAAAATTTGGATCAGATTTTATAAGTTTAATTAACTCAAATCCATTAGGATGAGGCATGTCGAGATCAACAATTGCAAGGTCAATCTGCATATCTTTAATTCTATCCATAACATTTGCTGAAATATTTTCAGCAATAGCTATAAACCCTGCAGTTTCAATTGCTTGTTTTACTAAGTTAAGCGTTGGCACATCATCATCGATACAAAGAATATTAGAGTTTTTTCTAAGTTTATAACTTGTTAAAACTTCCACCAAATAATTATAATTAATAGGTTTTACAAAGTACTCAACAGCACCCATCAAATATGCTTTTTGTTCGTCTGGCTCAACAGCACAAACTATAACTGGAACATTCTTTGCATTATCATGTTCACGTATTTTTTTAAGTAATTCTAAACCATTCATTGAAGGAATTTCAATATCTAAAATAACTGCAAGAAATTTCTCTTTTGCAATTTGATTCATCGTCTGTTCGCCAGTATTAACTATTGTAGGAGTGTATCCCCACTTGTTTAGATAATTACTAAGTAGTTTCGAAGTTGCATAATCATCTTCAATTACAAGTATACTATTTTTTTCCTTGGTAGGTTTTGGTAATTTTGAAAAATCTACTTTTGTGGGAGTTTTATGCATATCCGCTCTAATAGTAAAGTTAAAAGTAACACCATCGTTTGAGTTATGTTTTACGTTAATTTCACCATCTAAAAATGTTATGTATCTATGTGCTAACGTTAGGCTAAGCCCTGTTAGACCATTTTTACCAGCATCAAACTTCTTGGATAATACAAATGGATCAAACATTGTACTTAATAATTCTTTAGTAATACTTGAATCACTATTTTGAATTATAAATTGGAGTTTATCATTAGAAATTGTAGTGATTTTTATAGAAACAGAATTACCGTTGGATGAAACTTTGCTCGCTGTTAAAAGGGAAGTAAGAATATATTTTAGTCTAATATCATCAATGTTTACTTCTGTTGGAACACTAGCGTCAATTGTAGTTTTAATATCAATTGTTTGGTTTGCAAAACGAGTATTAACAGATTCAATAACCTGATTAGCTAATTTTGATATGTTAATGTTTTTAGAATAATTTGGAGTCTCTTCTTCAAGTTTAGTGATTTCAAAGGAATCTTTAAGATTTGTAACTAGATATTGAGCATTCTTTTTAATAGTTGTAATGTACTCAGTCTGAGATACAGAAAGATTATCTTCTGCAATTATTGAAGTGGCTCCTAGTATAGAGTTAGAATGAGTTCGTAATTCGTTAGTAACTTCCAAAAGTAAACTCCCTAAAGGTTTTTCATTTACTCTTGTAGTTTTACCCGATGCAATATCCCAAATTGGAATAAGAGCTGCTATGTACTTTGTAATTTGCTTAATTACTTCTGAATCTACTTGAGTAAATGGATTCTTTTTTGCAACCTTTATAAAGCCTCTTTTACCAAATTGAATATTGAATGCTACGCAACTCTCATAAATTACAAATTCTGAAATTTGCAATTCACAATTCGAATCATGATGAATGGCAAAATCATTTACATCATTATTCAATTTACAATGTGAGCATGTGAATTCAGAACCATGAAGATAATTTTTTCTAGCATTTGCAGATTTTCCAATAACTTTAAAACCTTTCGAGTCCAAGGCTTCAAAAAGAATCAGTGCTTGAAAATCAAATTCAGTAGTTATATAATTACATAAATTATCTGGAAAATTTGAATCACCTGCTGTTGCGGAAGAGAGAAGATTATTATATAAATCTAGAATTTCCAATTTAGAATTTACTGACATATTTTTCCTGTACTATTTCTTTTAATTAAGAAGAAGATATAATAATATATATTCTGCAAACTTAGTTATTTAATAAGTAAAGTTAAAGTTCTATACTGTTGTTTTGTTTTGAAGTTTAAATCTTATTCTCAAAACGCCATTATCATGAGAAGATGAAATAATTCTCACATTCCCAATCTCATTTGTTTTACTCACATGAATGCCAGAACATAAACATGTGTCATAATCACCAATTTTTATTATCCTTATTTCATCACCACTATTTTCTGGAAGTCTTTCTAGATTAAAAGAATCTTTAGCTTCATTTATATCCATAAAATCTTCAGAAACTTGTATATTAGAATCAATCACTCTATTTATTTCAACTTGTAATGAAGTCTTTTCCGAGTCTGTTAAATTCCTATCGAAATGGTAATCACACTTTGATTTTCTTCTCTCAATATGATTAGAAAATGATCGCTCAGTTCCGAACATTCTGACCATTGTTTGGTTTAGAATGTGCTCAGCAGTATGCATTGGAGGATAATATTCCTTTGGATTAGTTGCCAAAATATTCCCTTTTTAATAAATATTTGTTAATGAATTTAATTTCTCTTTCGGAATAAACAATTTAGTTGTTCCTTCACTTCTAGGAGCAATTGCATATAGATTATAGAAAAACACTAATCCAGAATCAGTAATAGAAAAATTATCATTTAATGAAAAAACATTATTTTCGAACCAATAACCAGCTTGTTCTAAAGATTGGTCTTTTGGAATATTTTTCATTTCATAGAATATGTCTTTGCCAATATTTTCAACTTTAGTAATATTGCTTTTATTAATTATATCATCAAGTGCTAAATATTTACCAGTTTTTAGATTAAAGTTTGCAAATGTTAAATTATAAAATGTATTTGCTCCACCAGTATATATTTCTTCTTCACTTCTAATTGAAATGGTATTATTAAAGACACCAGTGATTTTTGAACTAGCATGAATATACCAACTCGTATGATAATCGTTAAATTCTTGTTGTACTGAAATATAATTGGACATAAGAGAGTCAGCAATTTCATCAAAATCTGAGTATGTATCTTCATTGAAGGGAAGATTTAATAGATAATTTAGTATAAATTTATTAACTGAATCTGATACTTCTTGATTACTTATTAGTTCTGGATATTCAATTTTAAGTTCAGCAAAATCTTTTTCGTTTTTTGGATTTCCATAAGATTTATAATAAACCTTTTCATAATATCTTATTTCACTATCATCAAATTGGAATACTTTTGTCGATTCTGAATTGTTAGGAATCGGCTTCTCTTTAGAGCAGCCTAAAAAGAAAAACAATAAAATTACAAACAAATATACTTTTTTCAATAAAACTCCAAAAAAACTTAAGATTTTGTAAGTTGATTTGCAATACGGAAAGATCGCTCTCTATACAATGAAGCTGTTTCATGATTTCCGTTCTTTTCATGGAACAATGATAATTCAACTAGGGTATCATAATGATTTGGATCAAGATTAAGTGCCTTATGAAAAAACTCCTCTGCTCGTTGAGTTAAATTTAATTTATCAAAAATATATCCCATTAAATAGTTTAATTCTGTGTGAGCTTGATGAACAGATACTGATTTTTCACAAATAATTCTTGCCTCAGCAAGATCACCCTTTTTTAGATTCTCTTTTATGAAGCTTATCTCTTTATTTAGTTCTTCCATAATAAATCACTCTAAGCTAATTCTTTTAATTCTTCCATAGTGAAAAGTGGAAGTAGTTTTAATCCAGCTGATTTTAAATTTTCAAATGCTTTAGGTTCTCTTACAATTACACATATAACAGAATCAATATTTGCGCCAAGCTTTCTTAGTTCTTGTACACTCTCAATAATTTGTCCACCAGTAGTAACTACATCTTCCACAACACAAATGTTTTTACCAGAAAAATCAGAACCTTCTGCAAGTTTTCTTGTGCCATATTGTTTTGCTACTTTACGAACAAATATAGAAGGCATCCTAGTTTTTAGTGAAATTGCAGAGGATAGGGGAATACCACCCATTTCTAAACCAGCAAGTATTTCTGTCCCTTCTGGTATTAATTCTTTCATATGATCTGAAATTGGTTCGAGCAATTCTGGTAAAGACTCAAATTTATACTTATCAAAATATTCATTTGATATTTTTCCAGAACGGAGTAGAAACTCACCAGTAATGTGTGCGACATCGTAAATGCTTTTTCCTAATTCTTTTCTTTCCATAATTAACCCAAATAATAATTATAAATATAATATTTGCAAAAATACAAAATAATCACTTAACTTTGCCCTTCATTATTTATTGAAATTGAATTAAGCACACTTTTTTGAAAAAAGTATAATATTATAGTTCGTAAAAGAGAGAAATTATGTCAAAGAATTTAGTTATAGTTGAGTCACCAGCAAAAGCAAAGACTATTGAAGGATTTTTAGGAAAGGATTTTACAGTAACTTCAAGTTATGGTCATATCAGAGATTTAGAAAAGAAAAATTCTGGTATAGATATTAATAATAAATTTGCACCTACCTATATTGTCCCAGATGAGAAGAAGAAGGTTGTAACTGAATTAAAAAAGTTAGTAAAGAAAGCAGATACTGTTTGGTTAGCAACTGACGAGGATCGTGAAGGAGAAGCAATTTCATGGCATCTAAAAGAGGCGCTAAACTTAAAAGATGAAAATATTAAAAGAATAGTTTTTCATGAAATAACAAAAAAAGCTATAGTAAATGCTGTTGAAAACCCTCGCTCTATTGATAATAATATTGTTAATGCACAGCAAGCTAGAAGAATACTTGATAGATTAGTTGGTTTTGAACTTTCTCCAGTACTTTGGAAAAAAGTAAAACCATCACTCTCGGCAGGTAGAGTGCAATCTGTTGCAGTAAGACTTATTGTAGACAGAGAGAGAGAAATTGAAGCATTTACTTCTGTAAGTCAATATAGAGTAGTTGCCGATTTTATAGTTGAAGATCAGGATGGCAAAAAATGGAAATTGAAAGCTGAACTTCCAAAGAAATTTAAGACCCTCAAAGAAGCTGAAGATTTTCTAAAAGTATGCCAAACCTCTCAGTTTAAAATAGAATCACTAGAAAAGAAAAGTGCAAAGAAAACTCCATCTGCGCCATTTACCACATCTACATTACAGCAAGAAGCGAGTAGAAAACTTGGATTCTCAGTTATGAAAACTATGATGGTTGCTCAGAAACTATATGAAGCTGGTCGAATAACATATATGAGAACAGATTCTGTAAACTTGTCTGAGCAAGCATTAACCGATGCAGAAAATATAATTACTTCTGATTACGGTGAAAAATATTCTGAAACACGAAAATTTAAAACAAAATCATCCACAGCACAAGAAGCTCACGAGGCTATTCGTCCGTCGTACTTCGAAAAATCTACAGTAAGTGGAACAAGTGATCAAAAAGCTCTTTATGAGTTA
The DNA here is from genome assembly GCA_965370315.1 of uncultured Melioribacteraceae bacterium. Taxonomy (GTDB): domain Bacteria; phylum Bacteroidota; class Ignavibacteria; order Ignavibacteriales; family Melioribacteraceae; genus 1-14-2-50-31-20. The sequence continues at coordinate 15,886 of CBDUTO010000071.1, read as the reverse complement.
ATTTGGAAGCGTGCAATTGCCTCCCAAATGAGTGATGCTCAAATTGAAAGAACTATTGTGAAAATTAGTATTTCAAATAACCCAGAAAAATTTACTGCTAAAGGTGAAGTAATAAAATTTGATGGTTTCCTTAAAGTATATCTTGAATCGACAGATGAAGAAAATGGTGAAAATGGAAATAGTGGGACAACACTTTTACCACCATTATATGAAGGCGAAAGTCTAGAGTACGAAGGAATTACAGCCACGGAGAGATTCACTCGTGCTTCTGCTCGATATACCGAGGCAAGCTTAGTTAAAAAATTGGAAGAATTAGGAATTGGAAGACCTTCAACATATGCTCCTACAATTAACACGGTTCAAAAACGTGGTTATGTAAATAAAGATGAGCGTCAAGGAGTTGCAAGAAAATATCAAGTTATGACAATTGTTCCGAACATAGAATTACAAAAGGAAGTTAAAACTGAAATTACTGGTGCAGATAGAGGAAAACTCTTTCCAACTGATATTGCAATGCTAGTTAATGATTTTCTAATGGCTAATTTTCCAAAAATTATGGATTTCAAGTTTACCGCACATGTTGAAGAAGAACTTGATGATATTGCTTCGGGTAAAATGGAGTGGAGCGATATGTTACAAAAGTTCTATTTCCCATTTCATGAAAAGGTCGAATATACTACAGAAAATGCAGATAGAGTTTCGGGTGAAAGAATACTTGGAGTTGAACCTGATACAGGACATCAAGTATCTGTGAGAATGGCTAAATTTGGTCCTGTTGCACAAATTACAAATTTAGATGATGAAGAAGCAAAACCAACTTATGCTGGATTAAGAACTACTCAGAAAATGGCTCAAATATCATTGGAAGAAGCACTTGAATTATTCAAATTACCACGAACAGTAGGAGAGTATGAAGAACATGAAGTAGTTTCAGCAATTGGTCGTTTTGGTCCTTATGTAAGACATGATTCAAATTTCTTTTCACTTAATAAGAATTATGATCCATACACAATTGAAATTGCTGATGCTATTGAAGTTATTGAAGCTAAACGTCAAAAAGATATTGATAATACTCTAAGAGTATTTGATGAAGATCCAGATTTTAAAGTAGTAATTGGACGTTGGAGAAGACCATATCTTAGAGCCGGAAAGTTGAATATTCCACTAGATAAAGAAGTTAAAATTGAAGAATTAACATTTGAACAAGTTAAAGAGATGGCAGAGGCACATAAACCTAAAGCCAAAACGAGAGCAAAATCAAAAGCAAAGGCTAAGAAGAAATAGATTTTTGACGAGAATTGAAAGTCGTGAATCGTTAGTGTTAAGATACTTGCGATTTACGATTATCGATTTACATCTTTATGGTACTGGATCGTGTCCTGTTCCGCCCCACGGATTGCAGCTTCCAATTCTTTTAATACTTAACCAACCACCTTTAAATAATCCATGTTTTCCTAATGCTTCAATTGTATAGTGCGAGCATGTTGGAGTGTATCTACATGAAGATGGGAAAAGGGGAGATATGAATATTTGATATCCCTTTACCAAAATTATTAATGGCCATGCTATTATTTTTAATATTGTTTTCATTTAACGATAGTTTTTAGACACAGTCATTGCGAAGGAGCGGATGCGACTGAAGTAATCTGATACAGATTGCTTCATCCCCAAAAACGTGATTCGCAATGACACCTATTCTAAAATCATTCCTTTGTTTCGTAATTCAATTCTATAGAACTGTTTTAGTATAAACAATTCCCCTATCTTCTAAACCACTTAGGATGAACTTAACTGAGGCTTCGTCTTTACCAATAAACTCTGGTGGAATTATTCCTTTTTTATTGAACAATCCTTTTGCTAACATTCTAATTGCCATTGTTGCAGTATATCCTGTGGTGCGGGCCATTGAGTGAACTTTAGTATCGTCATCATATTTATCAAAAAGATAATACGAAGAATTTATCTCTGCACCATCTTTAATTCCATCTACAATTATTTTCATAACTGTGATGTCAACTTCGCCTTCTTCTAATTTCCATTTTGGAAAGAGTAGTTTGGTTGTTAAATCTAAAGGCGAAACCATTTTACCATTTACTTCGATTTCTTCTTTATTGAAAAACCCCGTTTCTCTTAGGAGTTTCATCTTTTCTATGTGCCCTGGATAACGAAGTGTTTTCTCTTTCATATTTGGAGCATCTATTGTCTCAGCTATCGTTCTCAAGCCATCACTATTAAATGATTCAAGAGTTCCAATACTTGGGAAGTTCATAAGTTCTGCATCAGTAAGTGCTGGTTTAATAACCATTTTACCATTTTCAATATACCGTGCTGGACGAGTATATTCCTCAATTACATCAATTGGAGAGAATACAGCTTTATATTCGTAGGGTAATTCACGTACTTCTGGTAATCCACCAACATATATTTCAACATTGTTAGTTTTGTCCAATTGAGAGGAGAGATATCCTACAAGAATATTACTCATTCCAGGAGCTACTCCACAATCAATAATAGCAGTAACATTGTTTTCTAGTGCTAATTCTTTTAAACTAAATGGGTCTTCAGGGAAAAAGGAAATATCAACTACATTTTTCTTAGTTTCAATTATTGTCTTTAATGTTTCATATCCAAGAAATCCAGGAACAGCACTAAGAATAAAATCGAAGTCTGCAAGTGTTGATTTCAACTCATCTTTATTAGTAACATCATGTTGAATGGTTTTAATAAAATCATGTTTTGCAAATTTACTTAATGCTGTTTTACTATAGTCAGCAACTGTAACATCAAACTCATTATTCTTAGCTAAATCAAAAACCATGGGTGCGCCAACAAGTCCAGCACCTAAAACTATTATTTTCATAAATACTCCAAAAAGAAATTTCAAAATTCAAATTATAAAAAACAAATAATCACTAATACTCAATGCCAAATTACAAAGATGGTTTTGAGTTGGTAGTCATTGCGAAGCCTTCATCTTTTTAAGGTTGATGCAATCTGTTGGAGATTGCCACGTAGTCCAGTAAAAATTGGACTCCTCGCAATGACAGCAATTCCATTGCTCCATTGTTGTTAGATTTTAACAATTAAACAATGTAGCAATAGAGCAATTGTTTTTTTATTACATTACAAATCCAAGTACAACATAAATAAAAGTTGTAATAATTCCACCAAACAAAGCATACGGAAGTTGTGTCTTAACGTGGTCAATATGGTCGCACGCAGATGCCATTGATGAAATAATTGTTGTATCAGAAATAGGGGAGCAGTGATCACCAAAAACTCCACCACCAAGTGCAGCTGCAATTGTAAGATAAACATTTGCATCCAATCCCACAGCCATCGGCACTCCAATCGGAATCATTATTGCAAATGTACCCCAAGATGTTCCAGTTGAAAAAGCAATAAAGCTTGCAACAACATATACTACAGCAGGAACAAAGCTTGGAGAAATCCACATTTTAGAAATTTCTGCAACGTACAATCCAGTTCCAAGTTCTCTAGTAACATTTCCAATTGCAAATGCAAGCATCATCAATAATGCTAAAGGAATTAATCCACTCACTCCTTTCAATACTAAATCGAAAGTTTCTTTGAAAGTGAATATCTTTTGTGACATATATAGAATTGAAGCAACCGTAATTGCAATTAGAACGGAATAAAGCACAGAAGTAGAACCAGAGCCTTTACCAATAGCTTCAAAAATTTGTAAATAAAATGGCATTCCTGAAATGTTAGGAACGTTCGCCCAACCAGTAAAGACAAGCATTAATGGCATCATTCCAACCATTGTAGCTATTGGAACAATCATATTACGTCCGCGTGGTTCAACTCCACTTTTTGTTTCAAGAGAAATAATATCTGTAGATATCATTGGAGTTGCACCATCATTAAGCAACTTCCCAGTTTCTCGTGCGCGATCTTCAGCTTTTTTCATTGGACCAAAATCTTTTTTTGATAGAATAATAAAAAGAACTAAAGCTAATGCAATCATTGGATAAAAATTAAAGGGAAAAGCTCTTAACATTACTCCAAAAGGATTATCAAATCCTTGAGCTGCAATTAAGCCCATTATATAAGCACCCCATGCGTTTAGCGGAATTAAAATACAAGTTGGAGCTGAGATAGAGTCAGCAATATAAGCTAGTTTTTCACGTGGTATTTTCATCTTATCAAAAATGGGGCGAAAGATTGCACCAACAGTTAAAACATTAATACTTGATTCAACAAAAATTAATACTCCAGTTAACCATGCTAATAGCTGAACAACTACTCTAGAATTACCAGCCTTTTTTTCTTCTAGCTTGTTTACAACCTTATTTATGTACTTTATAAACCCTTCAACACCACCAGAATGTTGAATGAAAACTATTAAAGCTCCAACCAAGGAACTAAACATAATTGTTTTAGTATTTCCACTATCCTTAAATACATCAACCAAGGCTTGTATTGATGCTATTGTTCCAGTTAGTGGATTAAAGTCATTTATGATTACCCACCCTAGCCATATTCCAAAAAAGAGAGACACATATACTTGTTTTGTTTTTATTGCCAAAAATATTGCAATTAAGGGGGGGAGTAACGAAAGGTAACTATAGTGATCCATAAGCCTAATCTTTAATTTTGTAGAATACAATGAAGTGACTAAAATAATGATTTTAGGTCAAAATGTCGCAGATAAAGTGATGTTAAATAATTATTAATATGGTAAAATACTTTAGCAATTTAAAAAAACATTATCTAACTTAGGAACCGTTTAAATGAAAGTGAAATTAATTAATCATACACTATAACTGGTTATTATACTATATTTATTAAATGAAAAATAATTTACTAATTTTATTAACAGCACTTTTTCTCTTCTCTTTTACTTCAGAGCACGATGAAAAAACATCTCACTTGAACAAATTGTTGAAGGATGATAATTCTCGTTATACTAATGTTGGGAATATCGGAATTACTGTTACAAACTTTGGTACTATTGGTCATGGATTTGGACTTTGGCCACAACAACCAAATTGCGAGTATCCAATTGGTAGTGGTATTGAGCATCTTTTTGATGGTGGACTTTGGATTGGTGCATATAGAAGTAATGATGTTAATGGAAATGGACGAGTTGGCCCATTTGTTACTACTGGCGCTGTTGATGCTTCTTCAGTTAGTAATCGTGGTGGTGGTTTTGAATATACAAATAATATTGCCTCAATAGTTAATGAAAGATCTTCTTTAATTGACTCAAAATTCTTTTCTCCCACTGCAGTATCACATCAAGACTTGTTAATGGAATTTACTGATTCTAATAGAACTCTTAGTAATGGTGAATTAATTGTAGATCATGTTCCTCTTGGTTTAGTTATAACTCAAGAATGCTATGCTTGGAATTATCCTTTTGCAGATTTCTTTGTGATTTTTAATTATTGGATAAAAAATACATCTGATAAATATCTTGATTCTGTATATGTAGGATTATGGAATGACACTGTTGTTCGAAATACCAATATTACATCTCCACGTACTGGGTCTCCATTTTTTGATAAAGGTGGTAATGGATTTAACGATTCACTTAAAATTGCATATGAATTTGATGCAGCGGGTGATGTTGGGTTCTCTGATTCATATATAGGAATTCAATTCCTTGGTTCATCAATACTTCAGGATAGTGCACATTTTGTATCATGGCAGTTTAGAAATACAAGTGATCCAAAATATTTTGCTCCTCAGAATGATGTTCAACGATACAAAAAAATGGTTGGAGAGTTTTCTGAAGGTATAGTTTATAATGATGCAATTGCAGCAGCTATTAAACTAAGAAGTAATCGTTCAATGCTAATTACAGCTGGTCCTTATACTTCAATTGCACCGGGTGATTCTATAAATATTGTTTATGCATATGTTGCTGCTAAAAAGTTTGGATATGATAACCCTGCGTTAGATACAGATGTACAAAAAACAAATTTGTATAGCAATGCTGGTTGGGCAATTAGAGCTTATAATGGTGAAGATAGAAATGGGAATAATATATTAGATGAAGGTGAAGACCTTGATGGAAATGGAGAAATAACAAGATATATCTTACCTGCTCCACCATTATCTCCCAAAATTAAAGTAGTTCCTGAAAGTGAAAAAGTTACAGTCTATTGGGATAGAAGAGCTGAAGATTCAGTTGATCCAATTAGTGGGATAAAAGATTTTGAGGGATATAGAATTTACAGAACAAATGTTGGCTTCGATTTATCTTCATCACAAGATATAATGGGATCGTTAACGCTTGCAGCTGAGTTTGATAGTATTGGAAATAATATTGGTTATGGAACAGGGTTCAGTTTTGTAGAATTAGGTGAAGCTAAAACATTTCCAAATGATTCTACAGAATATTGGTATAAATATGAGTTTGAAAACCTCTTAAATGGTTGGCAATATTTATATTCTGTAACAGCTTTTGATGAAGGGGATGTTGCAAATAACCTTGGAACTCTTGAATCAAGTCCGCTTACTGGAGTTAACAGAGTATTACCAGGAACACCACCAACAAGTGATGAAAATATTAAAATAGGTGTCTATCCTAATCCATATTATGGGAGTGCAATTTGGGATGGTGGATATGAAAGATTAAGAAAAATTTATTTCTTTAATCTACCAGAAGAATGCGATATAACAATTTATACTCTTTCAGGAGATATTGTAAAGAGAATTTATCATAATAGCGAAAGCAATGGTTCTGATACAAGATGGTTTGAAACATTTGCGCCGGATGGTAAACAACAAATGTCTGGTGGAGAAGCAGCATGGGATTTAATTAGTGATTTTGATCAGGCAATTGCTACAGGATTGTACTTGTTCAGTGTAAAAGATTTAAGTAACGATAATGTTAAAGTTGGTAAATTTTTAGTTATAAAATAGTAGAGGAAAAAATGAAGAAAATATTTATTTTATTATTTCTAGCTCTCTTGGCTAGCAATATTTTTGCACAATATGCAGAAGTATCTATTAAAGAAATTCAGTACGTTGGCGATTTAATTGCTGCTGCTCCAGCTGATTATCAATCACCATATGAGGGTGATACTGTAATTACAACTGGTGTTGTTATGCATGAAGTTTTCCAAGGTGGAAATCCAGACGAAGATTATGTAGTCCATTCTGGAGGACCTACAATATTCATTCAGGATCCAGCTGAGATTGGGTGGAGTGGATTAATGCTAAGAAGAGGATATGATTTAAGTGATGAAGAAAATGCTCTATTTGCTTCTTTAGATTCTGGTATGGTAATTAGAGTTACAGGTATTGTAAGTGATTATCCAAGTGGCGGACCTGGACAAACACAATTTACTCTTATCAAATTTGAAGCCTCAGATGTTGTAGGTTTTGGAGTTATTAGACCAAAACCTGTTTTAATTACTCTAGATTCACTTCTTGAACGTGGTACTAACAAACCTATATATACAGGTGAAAAATGGGAAAATGTTTACGTTGAAATTAGAAATGTAACGGTAAACCATGCTTTATCTACTGGTGGTTTTAGTTTTGGAGTTAGTGATGAGAATAATTTAAATTTAATTGTGGATGATAAATCATCTTATTTCTCTTCACAGAGTAGACCTTTGGAAGGTACAAAAATTGTTTCAATTAAAGGAATGATTGGGAATAGGACTAACATAGATCCTCCATATTTTTTAATTGATCCAATATACCCAGATGATATTACTTATGGAGATGTTTTTCCTCCGAGAATTTATAATATTGAAAGAGATCTAGTGGAAGTTAAATTTGGTGACCAAGTTACAATAACTTCAAATATTAGTGACGAAGATGGAGATGTAGTAAGCGGTAAGGTTGTATATTATGTAAATGATGTTTTAGCTGGAGAAGTTGATATGGCAAAAGTATCAGGTGATTCAATTTGGGCTGCGACATTACCTGCATTTAATGATTCATCATTAATCTCATATTATGTTACAGCTAAAGATAATGAGGGTTATGAATCAAACAATCCTACAGATATAGTAAACGGAAGATATTTTTATTTAGTACTTGATAGACCTTTAACAATAAATGATGTGCAATACTCACCTTATGGAAGTGGATATAGTGGTTATAACAATTACGAAGTAACAGTTGATGGTGTTGTAACTTCTGATACTTCAGATATCGCTGGTCAAATATTTATCCAAAATGGTTCTGGTCCTTGGAGTGGAATTCAATTATTTGGAACACAAGCTGAAGAATTAAAGAAAGGTTACATTGTAAATGTAACTGGTATAGTTAATGAAACATATGGAGTAACAAGAATTGGTAATCTTGACAAAGGTGTTACAATTAATGGTTTAATTTCAGATAATACAACTTTACCAGAACCTACTGAAATTCAAACAGCACTTATTGGAACTGCAAGTAGTGGTGAACTGCCAGCAGAATCTTATGAAAGTGTTTTGATTAAATACGCTGCAATTAGTGTTGTGGATGAAAATGCAGATGGTGATATCGGCGGAACTAACCACGGGGAGATGTTAATAGCAGATGGAACTGGCGTTGCAACTAGAGTTGAATTACAAGATGGTTTACATGATTACCACAATTTCTGGGAAGCTTCACTCGAAAACGAGCCAATTAGAATATTAGATGGTTCTACATTCGATGAACTTGTTGGAATCCTTTATTATTCATTTGGGAATTATAAGTTAATACCAAGAAAAAATGATGATTTTATTGGATACACAGATATTGATGATGATGTGGAATTACCAGAAGTATATTCACTATCACAAAATTATCCTAATCCGTTTAACCCTACAACTGTAATTAATTATTCAATTCCAGAAGTAACAAATGTTAAACTAAAAATATATGACATGCTAGGACGTGAAATTAGGACTCTTGTAAATCAAGAGCAATCCGCAGGCGTTTATAATGTTGAATTTAATGCAAGTAGTCTTTCTAGTGGAGTTTACTTTTTCAGGATTGAAGCTGGAAACTTTGTTGCTTCTAAAAAACTATTATTGTTGAAGTAATATAAAAAAAATTGAACAGTCATTGCGAATCCGATTTATCGGGTGAAGCAATCTATCAAAGATTGCCATGTCGTCCGAAAAACAGCGGACTCCTCGCAATGACAATTGTAAATTAAGTTAATATAAATGAAAAAAACTAAGCTAAATATCATAATCATTCTACTTCTTATCATTGCATTTGTTGCATGTACCGAGACTAGTAATGAACCTAGGGATGAAAATTTACCTCCTGAAACGGAAATATTTTTATTCCCCGATGATATAGATTCAATTAATCAGCAAAAAAGTAGATTACAAGTTCACTGGTGGGGCGAAGACCCAGATGGTGTGATATTAGGATATTATTTCCATTGGCTAGGTGTTAGTCCAGAGTGGAGTTTCACAAGATCAAATGATAGTTTATTCTCACTTCCAATTGGTTCGGCAGATACAACTTATGTTTTTGAAGTAATGGCTGTTGATGTTGAAGGAAATAAAAAGTATGACAATTCAGTAATCTGGAATGGTGAAGATATTGGACCAGAACCATTTATTGATGCAAATGGAAACGGTATTTGGGATGAAGGTGAAATATATTACGATCTTGGAATGATTGATCCAACTCCGGCAATTATGAAATTTCCTATTAAAAATTCTCCACCAGAAATTGAATGGAGTAAAGAGAGTATAATTCCTGAGGAAACATTCCCAGTAATTACTGTCGCATGGAATGCTACAGATTTAGATGGTGACGAATCTATCGTGAGTATAGATTTAGCAATTAATGATGTCGATTTAGCTGTTAAGCTTCCAGGAAACACTAGATTGGTTACTTTACGTATTAAAGATGTGGATGCAGTTGAACCTGAACTTGAAATTTTAATTAATGGTTCGGAAGATAGAATATTTGAGAAAACACTTACTGGATTAAAGTTAGATGACTTTAATAGACTATATGTTCGGGCTTCTGATATTTCAGGTTCCTATTCTGACATTCAACCATTGCCTGATACTAGTAGAACTTGGTTTATTAAGAAACCGAAAGGTGATTTGCTTTTAGTTGATGATTATGATAATGGTCCGGATGCTGTTGTATTTTATGATGAATTGTTTAATTCGATAGATAATGGAAATTATTCTGATAAATTTGATGTTATTGATTTAGAATTAACACAACTGCCATTTGCAAGTATTACATTTCTTGAAACAATAAAACTATTTAAATTTATCTATTGGTATTCAGATTCATCTCCTTCGTTGGAATTAACAAGTTCTGTTACTCAAAAGTTTATTATTGGTGGTGGTAAAATTGGATATTCTATGACTATTCAAAGACCATCCTCTACATTTGAATTTGATTTAGCTACAATTCAGAGTTTTTTACCAATTGAAGATTTTGGAGAAGAATCACCTGTTAGTTTCATGGCAGGTGGAGCAAATATAATACCAATTTCCGATTCGACTGCAAATTTTAGCGACTACCCACAATTGAGAACTGAAACTACAATTGGTTATGTCCGTACTTATATTCCAAATGCACTTATTTCAAAAGGTGTCCATAATTTATCAAGTAACCAGATTAATGGAAAAATATCTTTAATAACTAATGATAAAGAACTATTCTTTATTGGACTCCCTCTGCACCAATCTAATGCAATTGAAGGTTCAGTTCAAGAACTAATCGAAAAAGTTTTCATTGATGAGTTTGGAATGTAGTGTGAAGAAAATACTCTTATACATATTGCTTTTTACATCTACAATTATCTTTTCACAAACTGGAAAGCTTAGTGGAATTGTAGTTGATAAAACAAATTCGAATACTCCGTTGCCTGGTGTAAATCTCATGTTAGATGGAACATACTATGGAGCCGCCACAGATTTTGATGGAAATTATGTAATTGAAAATATTTCACCTGGCACTTATACAGTTTCAGTTACTTTTATTGGATTTAAGGCAATGAAGTTTACTGGAATTGTAGTAAAGGCTGGAAGCACTACAAAATTAGATGTTGAATTAGAAGAAACATCCTTAACAATAGGGCAAGATGTTATTATTGTTGGTGAAAAACCAATGCTAGATGTTGAGGATACACAAAGTAAGTCAACTATTTCACGTCATGATATTGAAAATGCTGTTATTGAAAATATTCAAGATGTTGTTTCGCAGCAAGCTGGAGTCGTAAAATCTGATAATGCAATTCACATTCGTGGTGGACGTGCATACGAGAGTGCATTTTTACTTGATGGCGTTTCTGTGCAAGATCCACTCTCTGGAACTGGTTTTGGACTTGAAATGAGTTCAAATGCAATTGAACAAGTTGAAGTAATTACTGGTGGTTTTAATGCAGAATATGGACAAGCAACTTCTGGTATTATAAATGTAAAAACGCGTGAAGGACGTGAAAAGTATTCAGGTTCTGTTGCTTATAAAAGAGATGACTTTGGAAATGGTCAAACTTCAAATCATGTATTTAACGTAGAAATACTTGAAGCAAGTTTCTCAGGACCAGAACCAATAACAACATTTCTGCTCCCTGCACTCGGGTTACAAATACCAGGAAAGTTAACATTTTTCGGTTCATTCTATATGGGCTTAACTGATGGAATAACTCAAGGTTATTATAAACCTACTGCTGACCAATTATATTCTTCAACTTTTGGTGGTACTACTTTTGCTCCAAAAGCCTCGAATACATGGTTTTGGATGGGAAAACTTACTTATAATTTTACAACTACAAAAAAATTAACCTATTCATATAATCAATCAGTTAATATAAATCAGAATTCTCAATCGTTACAATCTAATTTAGAATATGTTGAACCTAGTCCTGGTTATCAGTACACATTCCAAAATATACTTGATAGCGCTAACACTTTTACACATCAAAATAGTTTTCATAATATTAGTTGGACACACACAATTAACCAGAGCACATTTTATGAACTAAAGGTTAATAAGTTCTTTACAAATCTACGTGCCGATGCTAACGGAAAATCTTATTATGATTATACTGAAAGAAAAGATATTATAACATTTCCAATTGAGTATTATAATGAAGATCGTGATACAATTGGTGTTATTCCTGGTGATGGTTTTTGGGATGTTGGAAATCCAACAACCTGGCGTGATCATTATGTGGATGAACTTTCATTCAAAGGTGATATAACAAGTTTCTTCGATGAGAAAAACAAATTTAAAGCTGGGTTTAATATTTCATTCCAAGAGATGCAAGTTGTTGATATTTACAAACCTTGGATTGGTGAACTTGGATTAAATAATGATATTTATAAAGTATTTCCTACAGTTGGAGCTTTTTACGCACAAGATAATATCAACTTTAGTGGTATGATACTTAACTTCGGTATGCGTTTAGATTATTGGTTCCCTGGAAAATATATTGATGATGCTGTTGCAAATCCAGATGTTGTAACAATTCCTGATGAAGTTAGAGATGATTATTACGAAGACTCTTACAAGTGGTTCAATGATAGATATTTTAAGATGAGACTATCTCCACGTCTTGGTATATCACATCCTGTATCTGATTTTCAAACTCTGTTTTTCTCATACGGACATTTTAGTAAATGGCCTCGTCCAGAGTATGTTTATGCAAAAATGTCACCTTCAAATGCTCAGTCCTCTTTTCAAAAATTTGGGAATCCAAATCTTAATCCAGAGACAACTGTTGCTTATGAGATTGGAATTAAAACTCAATTTTCAACAAACGATGTGTTAACTGTAACAGCTTATTACAAAGATATTTTTGACTATATCTCGACAAGAACAGCACAAATACAATCAGCTCGTTTTACAAGCCAATCTTTTATTACATATGCAAATCTTGATTATGCTCGTTCTAGAGGTATTGAAATTGAATATAAAAAGAGAATTGGTAAATGGTTTACTGGATTGTTCTCATTTTCATATGCTACAATTACAGGTAAATCTTCTTCAGCTGAAGAGGGTGTTCTAATACTACGTGGTGATTTGGATGAATCTATTAAAGAAACTTATATGGGTTGGGATAGACCAATAACAACTTTTGCTTCTTTGAATTTCTATGTAGAAAAGGGGAAACCTCTTTTTGGTTTTGCACCTGGTATTTTGGATGACTATAATTTTTATGTTAGATTCTTCTATGAATCTGGAAAAAGATATACTGAGTATTTATTTACTGGAGCTTATGATACTGAAGGACGTCCAGAGTATGTTTATGACCGTGAAAATAGAAATGGTACTATTGGCGAAGATTGGTTCTGGATTGATGTTAATTTTGAAAAGTCTTTTGATATTGGGAAATCAACTTTAACATTTATAATAGAAGTGAATAATGTACTCGATTGGCAAAACACAGCAATTGTAAATCCAACTACGGGCTCAGCGTATGAATATGGAGACCCAACGCCAACAACTTGGAATGATCCGTTATATCCAGATTTACAAGCACCAATAAGTGCTTATCCGGATAATCCAGCAAGATATTTAACAAGAAGAAATGTAAAATTTGGATTGAGTTTTAGATTCTAATGAAAAATTTAAATAAAATTATATTACTACTAGTACTACTCTTTACTGTAAAAAGTAATGCACAGTTATTTCCTACTCTTGGAGGACAACGAGCTGGAATATCCACTATGCAATTTTTGAAAATTGGAGTTGGTGGAAGAGCTACAGCAATGGGTGATGCTTTTATTGCAATTGCCGATGATGCATCTGCGCTCTATTGGAACCCAGCTGGATTATCTTTTGCAAAGCAGAACGAAGTAATGTTTTCTCATAATTCTTGGGTAGCTGATATTAGTCAAGAGTTTGTTGGTGGTTTCTATAAAATTTCAGAAAATGATGTTGTTGGGTTATCATTAACATCCTTACATATGGAAAATATGCCTGTCACAGATGAGTTTAACCCATCGGGAAATGGTCAGTATTTTGGTTTTGGTGATGTTGCCTTTACACTCTCATATTCACGCAAAATGACAGAGCAATTTAGTATTGGTGTATCTTTAAGGTATGTTGAAGAGACTCTTGACATGCTTAAGATGCGTGGAGTTATGATTGATATTGGAACAATGTATTGGACTGGATTAGGTACAACACGTTTTGCTGTTGCAATAACAAATTTTGGTAATGAACTTGCACCTGATGGTGAAGTGACTTTATGGGGTGGAAGAACAAATTCTGAATGGCAATCATTCTCTCCTCCAACAATGTTTAGAATTGGTTTTGCATTTGAACCATGGGAGAATGCACAAAATAGAGTAACAACTTCCATTCAGTTAAATCATCCAAATGATAATAGTGAAAATGTTTCAATTGGTGGTGAATACTCATATGCTAATATTGTTGCATTGCGTGCTGGTTACAAAATAAACGTTGACGAGCAAGGTTTTACAGCTGGTGCCGGAGTAAATTTACCTCTTGGTATTGGAAACGTTTCTGTTGATTATGGTTATTCTGGTTTTTCACTTCTTGGATCAACTCATAGATTTTCAGTTATTTTAGGTTTGTATTGATGATAAAAGTGATTTCTAAAATATTAGCACTTAGTTTGGCACTTTCATTTTTTGGATGTGTAGAAAAATTTGTAGCTCCTGATAATTCTCCAACTGATGGAAATCAAGTTATTAATGATACATTGTATATTCAGCAAACTCCAGTTTGGACTGGGTTTAATAGACCTCAAGATATAATTGTTGGAAAAGAGACTTTTATTTATGTTGCTGATACTGATAACAATAGAATTGTAATGCTTAACCTTGCTGGCCATGTTGTTGGTGAAAGAGAAATAAAGAAACCAGTTGCACTTGCTCAGGATTTCCAATTAAACTTAATTGTATGTGCACAGTTTGATACTTTAATTGAAGGCTCAAGCATAACTTATAATGCAGTATTTAAATTAGATATGGTTGCTTCTGGTCATGAAATAAAAGATGCACCTATCACTAGAATACTTCCAAGTACTTCATTTGATTTCTTACGCCCTGATAGAGAGTTTACTGGTGTTGCTACGTTTTTTGATAATAGTTTCTACATCGCTCGCAGAGGACCAAGTAATGCAACTTTAATTGACCCTGATAATTCTATTCTTGTATTTCGTAAAAAAGAACTTTCAGATGGTAGTAAAATTGATACTCTAATTGGACGTGTTCCACTTTTAGAACCTCTTGGAACTGGATTGATGTCATCAAATAATATTAGTTCACTCGCTTCATTCAGTGGTAATAAATATGATATGATTCTTACCTTGATTGGGGAAAATAGTTTTAGAACACAAGTATTGGAATATGTCCAGACAGAGGACTTTACTGGATATCAGAATAAAATTCCTCCTTTCTCTACAGACCTCATGACCGTTGCAAAATTTGAGCAGCCAGAAGGTACTACCTTAGATATTTATGATAACATTTTTGTTGCAGATGCGGCTAAAGATTCTATTTTCAAATTCAACTCTTTTGGCGATGAAATGGAGTCTTTTGGTGGTCCAGATGTTTTTAGCTCTCCACACGCTGTTGCTTATTTTGATAATACACTCTACGTTGCTGATACAGATAATAATCGTATTCTACGATTTGTTCTTTCAACTGATGTTGATTAAAATAATTAAACTATGTTTTTTTATGATTTAGTATTCTCATATTTATATGATAATGCACGATCAAAAGTCCACTCTCAATATTAAACTTAATTTATATAGGAAATGAAATGAAAAAGATTCTTATAATTATGCTCTTTGTTTCAGTAATTTTTAACATTTCTCTCTATTCTCAAGATGTATCTATTTCATCTATTAGAGAAAATGACTCTAATGGTGAACCAAAGCTAATTGATTCAATATTTACTGTAAAAGGTGTTGTTACCACAAATAATCAATTTGGGAATAGTGGTCCTGCATCAATTCAAGATG
>CBDUTO010000070.1:0-22786 GCA_965370315.1 uncultured Melioribacteraceae bacterium | reverse complement strand
CTTAATAGTGTTGGTACAAAAGCACTTGGTATGGGTGGTGCATTTGTTGGTTTAGCAAATGATGGATCTGCAATTTATTGGAATCCAGCAGGATTAGCTGGACTAGAGTCTTCAGTATTAGTCTCTTATACAGGAATTATACCTTCTGCTACTTACAAAATGGATGCTGCTGCTGTTGACGCATCATCGGTTTCGCAAATTCATTCAGCACCTAGTCTATTTGCAAATTATACAATGGGTGATTGGAGCTTTGGTCTTGGAGTTTTTGTTCCTGCTGGTCTTGGAATTGAGTGGGATGGAGCAGATTTACAAAACCTTACACAGGGTAATCCTTATGATTGGTATTCAAGAATTGGAGTTATTGACATTGCACCTGCTGTTGCTTATAAAGTATCAGATCAATTATCATTTGGTCTTACAGTAAATATATTTTATGGAATGTTTGATCTTGAAAGACCTCAATCTTTTGATACAAATGGAGATAATATAGCGGATGCATCTTCTCAATACGTAGAAGAATCGACAGGAATGGGATATGGAGTTACGATTGGTGGGTTGTATAAATTTAGTGATAAATTTCAAGTTGGTTTAACTTTTAGATCCAGCACAAATGTTTCTATGGAAGGAACAGCAACACAACCTGCAATGGCAGCAAATTCACTACCAGTAGAAAGTAGTTTTGAGAGAGATGTCGAATGGCCAATGTGGATTGCTGGTGGTCTTGCATACAAACCTATTTGTGGCTTAACTCTTACATTAGATGCACAATATAGCAATTGGGCTACACTTGAAAAATTAGTGGCAACATATGAAGATTGGGGTGGTATGGAAGGTGAGTTTGACCTATCTTGGGAAGATCAAATCCAAATTAGACTTGGTGGTGAGTATATGGCAACAAAAGAAGTTGCTGTAAGATTAGGTTATTACTATGATCCTGCTCCAGCACCAGACAAAACATTAAATGTATTATTCCCATCATCTACTAACCATGTAGCTACAGGTGGATTCGGTTATTATGCAGAAAAATTCTCAGTTGAAGGTAGCCTAGAGTATTTATTTGGTGCAGAAAGAGATGTTGAAGCATATCCTTCAATGATTGCTCCTGAAAATATGCCTGGTATCCACCAAATGGATGTATTTGCATTCAGTATTGGATTTGGTTATAAATTCTAAGAAGATATTTGTTAAACTGAAAACAGTTAAAAACATGTTTATATGATTAACCCCACGTTTTAACGTGGGGGATATGAGTTAAAAACTAACTCTCCCTCACGGACTTTAGTCCGTGAGGGAGCTTTTGAAACAGCTTCTTTTAATATTCAACCTTCCCTCAAAGTAATTACAAAAATATAACTCAAAAATAATTTTATTCTGCTCAATCCATTTCTTTTATTCGATTCATTCCAGCTATACTTAACAGCAGCTCTCATTTCTGGAAGTAGATTTACAATATTCTCAATTTCATTAGTGTAGTCTGTTTTTTTCTTGTTTAAGACTTTTTGCAATAACTTCATCGCATAAGGTGCTATTAAAATAAACCAAATTGCTGTTATTACAATTGAGCGTATAAACATTACCAAAATTTTAATCGGCAAATTTGAATCAAATGCAGTAGTTGTATATGAAAGGACAATCAATATTAAAGCAATTAAAATAAAAACTATACCAGATGCTTTCTGATACCAAAATCTTTTCTTTCGTTTAGTTTTTTTCTTTTCATTCCCGTCAGTAGGAACTATTTTATCGAAATTAATATCGTGTGAGAAGCTATCGACCCAACCTGGAATTTTATTAGCAACTATTCCAGCCAAAATACCACCCAACATATGAACGAAGATGTAAATTGAAATAATTAAATAGCTGAACGAAATATCTAATTCAGATGCTATTGAAAGTTGTTTTAATACAAATGCGATAAATACATCAATCGATTCCCAAAATGTCATTCCGAACAAAACTGTAAAAATAATTATTTTTTGGAATGAAGAGAATAGAAGCGCAAAGAACCCAAGTAAAATAGGTGCAGCCTTTTTCAAGTTTAGTATGTTGAAGAAAAAGAGTCCAAGTAAACCCTCTGCAAAAACAGAAAAGTATGCAGGTAATGGAGTATATGGAGACACAACAAACTTTACAATCAAAACTAGTAAAGTAGCTTTTAATATTGAAGTTTTATTATTGGAATAATGTGCAATTAGACTTATAAAAATTACAGCCGAGCCTCCTACAAATAAACCTGTTAACGGAATTCGTAGGGCATGCAACATTCCACCAAGAGCAGATTCGCTAAATGCCCAAAGTAAAATTAGTTTGGTTGATGCATTAGAATTTGACAATGTATTTATTAGAATATCCTTTCTTACAAAAAATTAAGTGATAATATATGCAGTTGTGATATTAAAAGCATCTCTATTGTCATACTCTATAAAGGAATTTGGTTTAGAAGAGTATTTATTTAATTATATAGTATTAAGATTTATATAAATCTTTTATATCTTCCAAATCAGATATTTATTTCTGATTTTAAGTTTATAATTGATTACTTTGATGAAAATTTTCAACAAATCTTTGTGATTTAAAATATGACAGTTCTGTTTTCAAAAAAATGTGAAATTGGTTTACAAGCAGTATTATATCTCTCAACTGAACGAGAGGGTAAATTATTTAATGCTTTACAAATCTCTGAAAAGGTAAAGCAACCGAAAGAGTTTGTTTCAAAAGTTCTACAAATATTAACTGCTTCAGGTATAGTTGGTTCAAAAAAGGGAAAAAACGGAGGATTTTTTCTTGCTAAATCGGCAAAGAAAATTCACCTAATGGAAATTGTTAAAGCAATTGATGGGATAAATGTCTTTGAAAACTGTGTGCTTGGTTTCCCAGAATGTGATGATACCCATCCTTGTCCAGTACACAATACATGGGGTAAAATTAGAGATGAAGCATATAATATGTTAATGAATGAGACTCTCGAAGATTTGAAATCAAAAACTTTCGAAAAATTAGCCACGCTATAAATAATTCATGTGGAGTGTAAGTCCATAGCTTTAACTATGACTGGTTTGCCTATCAACGACCCTATCGTTTGTTAAAAAAACAAATAATTCGCAAATCTCAATTTCTAAATATCAAAGTTTATCAGTTATTCCAGACTTGATTTATTTAGTAAAAAGATTGTTTTTTTGGTTCTTTTAGTTTGTTGTTTTTTTGAAATTATCTTTTGGGATTTATTATTTAATATGTTCTTTAGATACTGGTATTGCCATGCGCATAAGGGAATTGGCGAGTAATTATATTTATTATTATATATTTTCTCCTTGTTTTGTAAATGGAATTTACCGATTTTTATAATCAGAATAAACACTCTTATTATAAAGCAAAAATGATCAAAAATACATCTTCTAAAATTCAAGATTCTCGCTTCTATATTCAGTTGTTTTTTGCTGCTCTAACTATTTGGGTTGGAATTGAATTTTACTTTTTTGTTGGTTGGTTAGAGTCTGGGGGAGTAGCAGAATTTACCTCTCGTCCGCCTGGGGCAGAAGCGTTTCTACCAATTAGTTCGTTAATGAGTTTACTCCTTTACTTTAAAACTGGTGTTATTCATCCAGTTCATCCTGCTGGGTTATTTATTTTTGTGGCAATTATTTCAGTCTCATTTATTTTTGGAAAATCGTTTTGCAGTTGGATTTGCCCAATAGGTTTCATCTCTGAAATGATTGGTGATTTTGGTGAAAAGGTTCAGAAGAAATTATTTAAAAGAAAATTTGTCTTACCTAAGCTTCTCGATTATCCACTACGATCCATTAAATATTTACTACTTCTCTTTTTTGTTTATGGTATTATAAATATGTCAGCATTGGCTCTACAAGCTTTTTTGGATGCCCCATATAATGTAATATCTGATATAAAAATGTATGAGTTTTTTGCTAAGATTAGTCAATTCTCATTAATTGTAATAGCTTCACTTTTTCTACTCTCCATTGTTATTAGAAATTTTTGGTGCCGCTACCTCTGTCCCTATGGAGCTTTGCTAGGAGTATTTTCACTACTTAGTTTTAATAAAATTAAGCGAAACACAGATACTTGCACAGATTGTATGGCATGTACGGTGGTTTGTCCTTCAAATATAAAAGTTCATAAATCAAAAACAGTAATTTCAGATGAGTGCGTTTCGTGTATTCAATGCATCGATGCTTGTCCCGTTGAAAATACGTTAGATTTGAAAACAACTATTGGTAAAAAGAAATTTGATAAAAAGTATATAGGTTTTACAATTTTGTTCGTATATTTTATAATTCTTGGATTTGGAATAATAACAAATAATTGGCAAAATAACATTTCAAAGGAAAAGTATTTGGAATTATATCCGATTAGAAACTCATTTGATCATTTAAATGGCCAATGAGAGAAAATATAAAGCATTAAGATAAAAGGTTCAGATATTTAACAAACAAATAATTATTTTAACAACATCATTAGAGGTACCAATGAAAAAGGTTACACTATTATTCTTATTATTCTCATTCATTTTTTCTGGTTTGGCACTTGCACAAGATAATGTAAAAGTAAATGCACAGATTAGACCAAGATTTCAATACGACGACAAAGACTTTAACAGTAATATTGGAGCTAACTCATATACAGAACTCCGCTCACGACTTGGGGCAATGTTTTCACCTTCAGAAAATTTAACAGGATTTATTCAAATCCAAGATTCACGTAGGTTTGGATCAGAGGCTAGTACACTATCTGACACTAAAAATCTTGATCTTCATCAAGCATTCTTTAATATTAAAAGCATTTTTAATTTACCATTTAATTTAAAAGTTGGTCGTATGGAATTAGAATAAGGTTAGCAAAGAATAATTGGATCAGTTGGTTGGCATAATGTTGGACGTAGCTTTGATGGTTCAGTATTAAAACTGGTTACAAATTCAGTTGATATTGATTTTATTGGGGCTCGAGTAAATGAAAGTGGTTTAGTCGGTGATTCTTTAGACCAATTCTTATTCGCGGCTTATGGAAATTTGAAAGTAGTTGATAAATTAATACTTCAACCTTTTGCAATATATGAAAATACTTCCTCTACAGATTTTAATCGTGTTACTCTTGGTCTTCACGTAAGTTGTAAAGATAAGAAAAAAGCATTTCAGCATGAACTTGATGCTGCGTATCAGTTAGGATCTCAAGATGCCACAACAGATATTTCAGCGTTTATGGTTGCATACAATGCGGGTTATACTTTTAATACAAGCATTAAACCAATGCTAGGTGCTGGTGTTGCATACTTGAGTGGTGATGATGGTGCAGATGCTGATAAGTATAAAGTCTTTAATACCCTTTATGCTACAAATCATAAATTTTATGGTTACATGGATTACTTCTTAAATATTCCAAACAATACATATGGCTTAGGTTTAATGGATATTCATGTGAAGGCATCCATAGTTCCAGCTCAAAAATTGAAACTAGCTTTGGCTTTCCATATGTTCAATGGTAATGCCGATTATACTTTGCTTGATGGTAGTACTTCAACCAGTTTTGGTTCTGAAATAGATTTAACATTATCATACAAATATAATAGCAATGTTAATTTTGTTGGCGGATTTTCAACCTTTGCCCCTGGTGATATTTTTAAGGAGACAAAAGGAGAAGATTCTTCAATGTGGACCTACTTAATGGCAGTTGTTAATCTATAAATTATTTGTTGTATTGTATTCTTCGCAACTATTTATTGCGAAGAATATTTTAATTCACAAATAATTCATATTTTTAAAGGAAAGAAAAGAGTAAAAGTATTTTACGAATTAACTAAGTAAGAAAATGAATATTAAAAAAATATCAATCTCTGTGTTTACTGTAGCAGTAGTATTTTTTGGATACATGATATATATTTCTCAAGCCGTATCATATTTATCAAAAGACCCTGAAGCTTGCATTAATTGTCATGTAATGAATACACAATATGCCACATGGCAACACAGTTCGCATGCAAGAGTAGCAGGCTGCATAGATTGCCACCTGCCAACAGATAGCTTTGTTGAAAAATATTGGGCAAAATCGGTTGACGGATGGAATCATAGTGTAGCGTTTACCTTAAACACTTATGACCATGCTATTAGAATAAGTGAATATGGTGCAGAAAGAGTGCAAAGAAATTGCATTTCGTGCCATAGCAGTATTACTTCAACCATTTCATCAAATGCAGATAAATATCATAATTATTCTGCTCCATATGTTGAAAATGGAAGGAAATGCTGGGATTGCCACAAAAGTGTTCCGCACGGAAAAGTTAGAAGTATAGCAATGACACCAAACAGCTTAGGTGTAAAAGAAGCAGTTAAATAAATAATTTTTTAAACAAACAATGATAGAAAAATGAAATCAAAGTATGTAGTTTTATTAGTAGTTTCGGTAATTGCCATTATAGCTATGGTATGGTTATCGGGCAGTATTAACGAGCGAAGAGCCGAAAGAGTAGCAATAACAGAAACTCCTGAAATTCATGGAGAAAACCAATACAAAAATGATGAGTGGGAAAGATATTATCCTCGTCAGTATAGCTCGTGGCTTAAAACAAAAGAGAGTGGAAATATTCACGATCTTCTTAAAGAGTTTCCTCAACTTCCTATTATCTGGGCTGGATATGGTTTTGCAAAAGACTATAATGCTCCACGAGGACATTACTATGCAATACAAAGCAATACTAACACTCTAAGAACAGGTGCACCTACAGATGGTGAAACGGGACCAATGCCTACAGCTTGTTGGACATGTAAATCGCCAGATGTTATCAGAATGATTGAACGCGATGGCGATTTAGAATACTTTACAGGAAAGTGGGCGAAGTATGGTGCTGAAATTAAAAACTCTATTGGCTGTGCAAATTGCCACGACAACAAAACTTCTGAACTTCGAGTTAAAGTTCCTCATCTAAACGAAGGCTTAAAAGCTGCTGGTCTTACTTTATTCGAAAATTCTACACATCAAGAAAAAAGAGATTTAGTTTGTGCAACTTGCCATTCAGAATATTACTTCAAAAAAACAAAGTGGACAGATAAGGAAGGTAATGAAAAAGTTGCTAAAGTGGTTACATTCCCTTGGCATAATGGTTTATCGTCCGAAGGAATGGAAAAATACTATGACAAAGTTGGTCATATAGATTTCATCAATAAAATATCTAAAGCTCCTATTCTTAAAGCTCAACATCCTGGTTTTGAAATGCACACAACTGGTATTCACGGTCAAAAAGGTGTTGCATGTGCCGATTGCCATATGCCTTACACACAAGAAGGTGCAGTAAAATATTCTGACCACCAATTGCAGAGTCCGCTTAATACAATGGATAGATCTTGTATGACATGCCACAGAGAATCTGAAGAAAAGCTAAAAGCAATAGTTTATCAAAAGTATGAAAGAAAAACACAGCTTCATATTATTGCCATGGATAACCTTGCAAAAGCTCACCTTGAAACTGGAAAAGCAATGAAAGCTGGTGCAACAGATGCAGAGCTAAAAGCTGTAAGGCAAGATATTAGAACTGGACAGTGGAGATGGGATTATGCAGTGGCTTCTCATGGAGCTTTTTTCCATGCACCCGAAGAAGTTTTAAGAAACTTAGCTATGGCTAACGAATATGCTATGAATGCAAGACTTAAACTTGTTTCTGTTTTAGCTAAACATGGTGTTCATAATTATTCTGCTCCAGATTTTGATGATAAAGCAGTATCACAAAAATTAGCTGGATTAGATTTCAGCAAAATGGTTGATGCGAAGTTACAGTTTAAAAATACTCTTGAGAAAGAATGGAATAAACAAGCTGTATCTAATAACGTTTGGAATCAATCTGCTTTCCCAGGCACAGATAACGAAACTGCCTATTCTAAAAGTGTTAATGGAGTTCAAGTTAAAAAATAAATACAAAGTTTTATTTTGAACATCTGAGATACTATATGTGTCTCAGATGTTTTTATGTATTATTAATACTATTATAGAAAGAAAAATTCCTTTTGATTCACAAAATTTTAAGCTCATATATCACAATGCTTGCAGTGCTAATTATTTTAGCAATTGGTGGAGCCGTTGGAACTTTTATCGAGAATGATTTTGGAAGCCAAACTGCAAAGCAGTTAGTATATAACAATTTGTGGTATTTTCTGATATTTCTCTTAGCCTCAATAAATCTAATCCTAATCTTCTTCAAAAGTAAAATGTACCTTGTAAAAGCAGGGGCAATTTTTCATTTATCCTTTATACTAATTTTAATTGGTGCATCTGCTACATATTACTTTGGAATTGAAGGTATAATGCACATCCGAGAAGGGGAAAAAACCAGTATAATAACGGTAAACAACGAGCAGATTAAAATACCTTTTTACGTGATGTTAAAAGATTTTGAATTAACCCGTTACCCCGGTAGCAGGTCACCTTCAGAGTTTAGTTCTCAAATAAAAATTATTAGTGCTGAAAATAATGAAACATTTGACGAACACATTTTCATGAATAATCCCCTTACTTACGAAGGTTACAAATTTTTTCAAACTTCGTACGATACTGATGAAATGGGAACAATTCTATCAGTTAATAAAGATCCAGGTGTGGAATTAACATATATAGGGTATGCCTTACTTTTTCTTGGTTTAATTTTAAATTTTTTCGATAAAAAATCTAGATTTCATTACTTATTGGGACAAATTAAAAAAATGCAATCTGCGGCACTCCTGTTACTACTTTTCAGTTTAGTTACACCAAAAACATCAATTGCTCAGGAATACAGTCAGTATATCGATACCTACTTAGAGGATTTAAGAGCAAACTCTAAAGATTTGGCAACTGAATTTGGCTCATTAGTTGTTCAAGGACCTGCTGGCAGAATGAAACCGCTCGACACCCAAAACAGAGAAGTGCTTAATAAATTAACAAGTAAAAGCACTTGGAATGGGATGAATGCCAATCAAGTTGTTTTAGGAATATTTTCTCGCCCTACTATTTGGAAAAGGGTAAATATTATTAAAGTTAAAACGCCAAAGTTGCGAAATTTATTAGGAGTGGAAGAAAATCAAAAGTTAGTGAAGTTTTCCAATTTTTTTGATGAAAATGGGGAGTACAAATTAACTACTGAGGTTGAGCGTGCAAATATTTTAGTCCCGTCAAAAAGAGGAACCTACGAGCGAGATTTAATAAAAGTGGATGAGAGGCTGAATATTCTGTTTATGTCTTTCCGTGGAGTTTTACTAACAATTTTTCCTCTTCCAAATGATGAGCGTAATAAATGGGTAGACTTCAAAACTATGTTTACATCAGTAAATATAGAGGGAATAAAAAACAATACAAAACGTCTATTAGATGCCACGTATAATAGAAATTTTGATATGGGTCTAACTAATATAAATAAAATAAAGCAATTTCAACGTGAGTTTGGTAGTTCTGTTATACCAGAAGAAAGCAAGCTTGATGTTGAAATAATATATAATAAATCTGGTATTTTTATAAAACTTTCAATTGCCTATATATTATTTGGTTTTATTTTATTTGTTTATGGATTAACTTCAATACTTCGCAACAAATTAGCAAGCCCCAAAATATTGAAACTTATTAGCATGGTTTCTTTGTTGCTTACAACAATACATATCATTGGCATTTCAGTTCGTTGGTATATTGGTGGATATGCACCAATCTCCAATACTTACGAAACTATGATTTTTATTGCCTTTTCTGCTGTTATAGCTGGAGTGTTTTTATTTAGAAAATCAACAATTGCACTGGCTGCATCTTTTATGTTAGCAGGTGTTTTTGTTTTTGCAGCTTATCTTGGAGAAATCGATCCAGAAATAACAAGCTTAGTTCCTGTGCTAAAATCGTACTGGTTAAGTATACATGTCTCTGTTATTACTGCCAGTTATGGATTTTTTGGTGTGGGTGCTATGTTGGGTATTATAACTCTTATTCTTTTTATTTTGCGAAATGAAAAACGACCTCACTTAGATTTGCATATTGAAAATTTAAGAAATATAAACGAAGTAGCTTTAATTTTTGGGTTAGCATTATTAGTTATAGGTAACTTCCTCGGAGCTATTTGGGCAAATGAGTCCTGGGGACGTTATTGGGGATGGGATCCAAAAGAGACATGGGCTTATGTATCTATTCTAATTTATTCAATAGTTCTGCACATACGACTTATCAAAAAAATATATTCGACATATCTTTTTTCTGCACTTTCAATACTTTCATTTTTTTCAATATTGATGACATATTATGGTGTTAATTTTTATCTTTCAGGATTGCACTCATATGCAACTGGTGATCCAGTTCCTATACCAAATTGGGTTTATTGGATGGTAGGAATTGTTTTTACGTTGATCGCTTCGAGCTATTACAAGTCTTCTAGAAAATTTTCCATATAATTTAAAAAGAAAACTACCAAATAGAATTTAATAGTCGTGTTAATACACGACCATTAAAACTTAATTTTTTCTCATGTTATAAAATCAAGTACTGGAACAAAATAACCTTCAAACTCAGGAGGTACAACTTGCAAGTCAGTAAATTTGTCTAATTGTTTTTGATAATAACCAGTTTTCTGATTTTCAACAGCAGCATCCATGCTGTCCCAAACAGTAGTTGAAACAAACTTTCCAGCATTTCTCTGAACAAAGAAGGATGCTCCTTTAAAACCTGTTTGTTGTTTTGCTTCTGGAAGTATACTATTTCTGAAAATTTCAATAGCTTCTTCACGCCTATCTATTTTAAGATGAAAAGTTGTTACTCGTGCATACATATTTATCTCCAATTTAAAAGTTATAAGTTATAAGTTAGAAATTCTAAATTAGTCATTGCGAGGAGTCCAATTTTTCTGGACGACTTGGCAATCTTAAACAGATCGCTTCTTCCGAATGAACGGAAGAAGCAATGACTTTATCAATTAAAATGATTCTAATCTTTTCTTTTATTAATTTCATTATCGAACCAAACAAATAGTTCTGGGTCTCTATTAAGTTCGTTTTGCAATACTTCATCAGGATCATTTCCATTATCTTCTACAGTTTTAATAAATAATTGTAAGAAGTTACTTAATTTTTTCCTATCAACGTTGTTTGTTTTATACTCATTCCATTCAATAAGAAGCTTTCTAAAATGGTTTTCGTGATGGTCTCTATAATGACCAATAGACATTTTCCCATCAATCCATGTAAAGCTCATTGGGTATTCCTTTGGATGAATAAGAACAAAGAACCAATGCCAAACTATAATGGCAAGAGTTGCTAAAATGGCTTCATAAAAGTGAATAATTTCTGAAACTTTAATCAACCAAATTGGCGCCCATTCATCAATAACAATTGGGAACCATAAGATAAATCCAGTTGCGCCCATTACAAATGTTCCCCAAATTAATGCCCAGTATTCTGCTTTTTCCGCATAATCATATTGGTTAAAGTGTGGATGCTTCTTTTTAACTTTTAGGTAGTATAGCATATTGTCAATAACATCTTTCATATCTTTAAATGTTGGAAGCATCTCAAACAATACGTTTCTTCCGCGAGCTGTAAAGAGCAAATAGAAGACATGGTAGAAACTTAAAACTCCCATTATTACTGCAGAAACTCTATGTATTGTTGAACGCACTGCTTCTGTCATACCTAGAGATAACAATCCTTCCGACCAGAAACTATTTGGATATTTAAGAGCAAACCCAGAAATAGCAAGTGTTATAAAAGAAGTTAGTAATAAGAAATGTTGAATAACTTCGTTTCTTGTGAAACGAGGAATAGTAATTACATTTTTATCTTTTAGTCTTTTCTTTCTCAATTCAAACCAGAAAATAATCATATTGTGAAGCATCATTCCACCAATAACAACAATTATTAGCCAGAAGTAGACTTCACGAACTACATCTTCAACAAATTTTGCTTCTTCAGAAATTGTTTCATGCGAATAACTAATTGAAAACCGTTCTGAAGCCTTTGTATGACATTGGCGACAAGTTTCAGTAACATTTAAATCACTAACTTTTGATTCTGCGTGCTTTTTCGGAAGAATGCTGTGAACCCCATGACAATCGATACAAAGAGCAGCATTTGTTCCTCCTCGATAGGCTGCAAGTCCGTGGTAACTATTTAAATATTGAAAAACTTCGTTGCCAGAATTTCCAAATTTTTCATTCATTCGTTTATCTGAATGACAACTAATGCAAGTATCGTCTTGCATTTTTAGTCTGTTTGCTTTTTTATTTTCAGATTTCACTTTGTCAATACTGTGTTCATTATGGCAATCGTTACAAACAGGAGCCTCTTTAATTCCTTTCTTTGCTCTCATCCAGTGAATTGAATTTTTGTATTCTTCGGTAATTTCGCTATGGCATTCTCCACAAGTATTCGGGATATTAATAGCTGCAATCTGTGATCCTTCCAAAACTCGGTTCTTAATTGTATGCGTCCCATGGCATGACGTACAATTTGCAGCTTTTGATTCACCAAGCATTACTTGTTTACCATGTACTGATTGAGAATACATTTTGCCAGGTAATTTCAGACTCATATTAAATTTGTTTTCAAACTCTGGATCATCATGGCAAGTTCCACATGTACTCCCAATGTTTTTAGGATTTGTCATGCTTGTGCTATCTGAGCTTGTAACAATGTTATGAGAGCCATGGCAATTCCAACACATCGCAGCATCTTCTTCTCCCTCTGCTAATGCTAGTCCGTGTATTGATTCTGAATGTAATTGTGCAACATCATTATGGCATGAATAGCAATTTGCTTTATTGCTTATAGATAACCCATCTTCATGCTCTTCTATATTACGAGACACATAACCATGGCAATCAACACACGAAAGGGGATTATGTACCGATTTACTTAGTTCTGGTTTATAATCATCTTCATCGTGGCAATCGAAACATTCAGATTCTGTGGTTGAACTTGAATGATAGCTCGATACCAACACTATTTTCCCATCTGTATGGCATTTACCACAATATTGTTTGCTAGGGTTATTATATTTAGAAGGGGCGATAATTGTGTGTATTCCGTGGCAAGTTTTACAAGTTGGTTTGTTCTTAATTTTTTTCTTTATTTTATGATGGATATCATTTTTTACTGATTCTTCATATTCATCATGACAATCGAGACAACTAACTTTTGCAGCTCCAGTTTCTTCGTGATCTTCGTCAACAATGTCAGAATGACAATCCGCACACTCAACAGCATCGAGATGTACACCCCTTATTTCAACTTCGTGACAATCGGAGCAATCTATATCATCTTGAGCTTGGATTAGAATGGCAGTAAAAAAAAGTGATAAAATTATAAGAATAAATTTGGGAAGACTAAGTACAAGTTTTAGCATAGTTATATTTCCTTTTGGAAAAATTTCGATAAAGAAAAAAAACTGCAAACTAAGTGCCAACTAAAAAGGTTGATAATAGCAAGAATTAGTGACCTAGTGTGGAACAAATTGTCCCTTTTTCAGAATCGATGAAAAACATTTTCATTTGTGAGAGATTCACTAAATAGAATTTAGTGAAAATAATTTTTTGAGCTAAACAATAGCTATAATTTGTTGCAAAAATCGATACTTATTTCAAATGATTAAATACTAGAAATGAGATGTATAAAAGGAAACATAATAGAACGGTTGAAACAATTGAAACAGTATAAAAAATGGTGCAGAATATATCTGCACCACTAAAAATTTATCTTCTTTTTGTATTATCGGTCCAAGTCTTCAAGGCTTTTATAAGTTCTTCCATAGATTCTAATATGAATTCTCTTTTATCTTCTGAAATATTACCTAAAATATCTTCATGGAGTTTAATATGGTTTTCATTAACAATCTTTAAAAAAGGTCTGCTACTTTCAGTTAAGTGTACAATAATGTTACGTTTGTCTTTTTGATCAACCTTCCTGATAATATAGCTTTTAGCTTCTAGGGATGTTAAAATATGTGTAATTCTACCAGGAGTTAAATTCATCTGAATTGCAATTCTCTTAATAGACATACTTGGACGCTCTTTGAAAAGTCGCAAACATCTAAATTCAGCAGGAGTTAAATCGAACTTAGCAGCAAAAAAATGTTCTTTATTTGTACATGTTCTTCCTAGCTCACATGTTAACTTCGACATTAACTCAGCAGGAGAGTCAATATCTGTTTTGGGCTTTATATCCATAATTTCCTCATAATTATTTTATATACAAAAATAAAATTAATTTAAAGTATTTGCAAGTACTTTTATAAATATAAAACAATATTCCCAACTATGCATTATATAATTGAAAATTTCTTGCTAACTTTCAATAATCAAAATAGTGGAAAGAGATGAAAATAGAAAAAGTGAGTATTAGCGGTTTGCTTGTAATTGAACCAGATATTTTTAATGATAGTCGTGGATATTTTTATGAATCGTTCAACATAGAGAAATATAAACTAATTACAGATAGTTTTTCCTTTGTCCAAGACAATATTTCTAAATCGAAATATGGAACAATTAGAGGTTTACACTATCAAGTTGGTAAATTTGCACAGGGTAAATTGATTTCAGTTTTAGGTGGAAAAGTATTGGATATTGCTGTGGATATTCGTTTTAACTCACCAACATTTGGTAAGCATTTTGCAATTGAACTTTCGGATGAAAACAAAAAACAATTTTGGATTCCTCCAGGCTTTGCACATGGATTTTCTGTTTTATCTGATGAAGTTTTGTTTTCTTATAAATGTACTGCAAATTATAACAAGGATAGCGAGCGATCAATAATTTATAATGACACAATTCTAGCCATTGATTGGAAAGTTGAAAATCCAATTGTTTCTGAGAAGGATTTAGTTTCTAAAAAGTTTAATGAAATAGAAAAAGATTATACTCTGTAGAGATTATTTAGCTAAGACTTTTTCATAATATTTTTCATATTGAGGAATAATAGACTTCAATTCAAAGTTATTTACAGCTCTTTCTCGAGCATTTTTAGCAAAAATATTAAATTTCTTTTCATTCTTTAAAAGTGAAATTGCATAGTTTGCCATTCTCTCAACATCACCAAATTCAGCAATATAACCAGTTTTATTGTGCATATTTAATTCTGGTAATCCTCCAACGCTTGAGCTAATTACCGGCAAACCACAAGCCATTGCTTCCAAAGCGGCAAGACCAAAACTTTCCGATTGCGAAGGCATCAGAAAGATATCTCCGCAAGGTAATATTTCTTCAATTCCATCCTGTTTGCCAAGAAATAATACGTCGTCTTGTAAATTTAATTCACGAGCCAAACGTTCACATTCAGATCTATCAGGTCCATCCCCTATTAGTATTAATTTTGTAGGTATTTCTTTTTTGACTAAGGCCAAAATTTTAATTGTATCTGTAACACGCTTAACAACTCTAAAGTTTGAAGTATGAATTAAAACACGCTCACCATTTGGTGCAACTTTATTTTTCATTACTGCATTTTTAACGGGTTTATATAGAGTTGTATCAACAAAATTGTGAATTACTTCAATCTCTGTATCTATGTTATAGTTCGTTAAAGTTGTTTCTTTTAAAAATCGTGAAACAGCGGTTACACCATCACTCTCTTCAATGCTAAATTTTACTAATGGAAGAAATGAAGGCTCTAATCCAACAAGAGTAATATCAGTTCCATGAAGTGTAGTTATAAATTTAATATCAGAATTATCTTTCTTTATCATTTGTTTTGCAAGGTAAGCGCTTGTTGCATGTGGAATTGCATAGTGAACATGAAGTAAATCCAATTTCTCATATTCAATAACTTCTAACATTTTGCTAGTAAGTGACAATCCGTAAAGAGAGTGCTCAAAAAGGGGATAGTTACTTATCTCTACTTCATGATAAAAAATATTATCTACAAAATGATTAAGACGTTGTGGAAATGCATAGCTAATGAAATGCACTTCATGTCCTTTTTCTGCAAGCGCCTTGCCTAACTCTGTTGCAACAACTCCGCTACCACCATATGTAGGGTAACATGTAATACCAATTTTCATTAAATTTATTTCTTTTAAGTAATTTATATGTTCCAAATTTAGCTATTAAAAATATAAAAACATATTTTTGTGAATGAGTAAAATGCTAGTCATAGGGTATTCGTTCTAGATCGGATTTATTATAGAGAATAATTAAATTACTGAGGCAACAATCTATTTTGATATACCCACACTTTCTCCTGGAGTTTATGAAATTTGAAAGCGAAAGTTTAGAATAATTCCAGAAATAGATAAATGGCTCGCAATAATAGTTAATACAAAAAATAATGTTGGATGTGGTGATAGTTTTGGTGTGGCTTTTTCTCTTCATTTTTCCAAAAATAAGGTTTTAAATTCAGCAATAGTTTTTGCTAACTTGGTAGCTGGAATTATTACATCTTATCAATCGACTAACAGTTTTTAAAACGATAAAAATAAAAAATATGATTAAAAAACGAATACTAATAATAGGCTCCAATGGAATGCTCGGACAAAGTTTAACAACACATTTTATGTTTCAAAAAGATGTTGAACTTATGTGCGCATCCTTTGAAGAGGAATCATTATATGACAATGTTTCATATGCGAAGGTTGATATTTCATCTTCTAAAGAAGTGAAAAAATTGTTTAAGGATTTTTGCCCAGATATAATTATTAACAGTGCTGCATATACCAATGTAGATGGATGCGAAACAGAAAAAGAACTCTCATGGTCAATAAATGTAACAGGTGTAGAAAATTTAGTAAAATACGGTAGAATATATGAAGCACATCTAATTCACATTTCATCCGACTATATTTTTGATGGAGAGAGTGGTCCCTACACAGAAGATGAAATCCCTAATCCAATTAGCCATTACGGTAAAGAGAAACTTGCCGGTGAGAATGCAATTTTATCTGGAAGGATTAAGCATTCCATTATTAGAACAAATGTTCTATATGGCTCCACACAATTTGGTAGACCAGACTTCGTAAAATGGGTGTTTGATTCGTTATCAGAAAATAAAAATATTAGAATTGTAAAAGACCAAATTAATAATCCAACATATATAGATGATTTATCATCCGCAATTTCTAAAATTATTGAATTCGATAAGCGAGGCATTTTCAATATTGGTGGGGCAGAGTTGCTCTCTCGATTAGAATTTACTTACAAAATTGCAGAGTACTTTAATCTCAACAAATCCTTGATAACCCCAATAGTAACTTCAGATTTAAATCAGCCCGCACCACGTCCTTTAAATTCAGGAATGGTAAATCTAAAAGCTGAAACAGAATTAAATTACCATCCACTAACAATTGAAAAAACATTGTTTCTTATGAAACGGAGTCTTCTAAAAGGTGAGTAGGCTTTGGGAAAAATATGAGGGATTTATCTTCGATATGGATGGTACGATTTACCTTGAAGATAAAATGATTGATGGTGCTGTTGAAACTTTAAATTTTTTAATTAATAAGAATAAGCATATTCTCTTCGTTACAAATAAAACCACTCAGTGCCGAGTTGACTATGCTAATTTTTTGATTTTAAGTGAAGTGAAAGTTACGTCAGAGCAGATATTAACAGCTGCGGATAATACTTTAAATTTTTTGAAATTTGAAAGAAGAAAGAAAAAATTCTTCGCAATAGCTGAAGATAACTTCATTGAAGAGTTAAAAAAAGCAGAATTAGAATATTCAGAGAACCCAGAAGAGATAGAATTAATTATTATCACTTTGGATAGAAATTATTCTGATAAGAAATTTGAAATTGCTAAAAAAGCACTGATAAATGGAGCAGAATTTTTTGCTGCCAATGTTGATAGTACATGCCCAATAATTGAAGGTGAAATTAGAGATGCTGGATTAATAATTTCTGATTTAGAACAGATAACAGAACGGAATCTACAGAAACATTTTGGAAAGCCTTCAGATATAATGATTGAAGTTATTGAAAACAAAATGAAGTATAAAAAATCGAGTTATCTTTTACTAGGTGATAGATTAGAAACTGATATTCTAATGGGTAACAAAATGAATTTAGATACTGTACTTGTAAGTAGTGGAATAGAAAATGATTTTAATAAAAAAATTGCCCAACCAACATATAAATTTGATTCGATAAAAGAGATTTTATAAAGAAAAAATTACTATTGTCGCTGCAAAAACAACAACAATAAGAGCAGTTAAAGAGATAGCTAAAATATTATGCTTTTTAATTCTACTATTAAATTGTGCACTATCCCTTAGAGAATTTTCTTTTACAAAATCACCTTTTTCAGGATGCCAATCTGTGTGAAGTAAACTACTAAAATTTTCAAAATTTGTGGATTTCATATACCCAATTACTTAATTATTTTCGATTATAAAATTACAAACTCAAAAGCCTAAAAACAATGTAAATAAACTGTGTGGCTTATTTATCACAAACTATTTTATCGTATTTAATTAATTGATAGAAAAATGCATTTTGGATTCAAATTTTTCATGGTTATGTAATTATGACGAATATTAATTAGTAAATTAAAAATTAATCTAGCAAAAAAACAAATAAAGTTTGCCAAATAAATAATTATGCCTTATATTATGAGGTATAAATTATAAAAAACCTAAATAAATTAGAATGATTGATAAAATTGATGTAAAAATACTAAATATGCTACAAGATGATGGCAGAACGAAAAGAAATGTTTTGGCTGAGGCTGTAGGATTATCGCTCCCTTCATTAAGTGAGAGACTTAAAAAATTGGAAGAAAAGGGAATAATAACAGGCTATTTCACAAAAATAAACCTCAAATCCTTTGGGCTAGATTTAAAAGTGTTTATAACAATTCATACTGAATCCTCAAAACACTACGAAACATTAGCTGAACATGTAAATGAGACAGATGAAATTCTTGAATGCTTTGCAGTTTTAGGAGAAGGTTCACACATAATGAAAGCGGTTGTAAAAGATTCAGAATCTCTCGAAAATTTGTTAGGGAGAATTCAATCTTGGGAGGGAGTTAAACGAACACATTCTCGGTTTGTTCTCTCAACAATTAAAGAAACTACTAAAATAAATGTAAAAATAAAGGAGTAAAAATGTCACGCTCTAAACTAGAATATATCTGGCTTGATGGTTCTTATCCAACACAGCAAATGAGAAGTAAAACTAAAGTAGTATCAGATTTTAGTGGAAAAATTGAAGATGCACCAATATGGTCTTTTGACGGTTCTTCAACAAATCAGGCAAAAGGTAATTTATCTGATTTATTATTAAAACCTGTACGATTGTTTCACGATCCAGATAGAGTAAATGGATATTTAATAATGACGGAAGTTTTAAATGCTGATGGAACCCCCCATGAAACAAATGCAAGAGCCACAATTCAGGATGATGATGGAGACTTTTGGTTTGGTTTTGAACAAGAATATGTATTATGGGATTTAGCACACCATACACCTTATGGATTTCCTGCACCAGGTTATTATCCTCCTCCACAAGGTCCTTTTTATTGTTCTGTTGGTGCGGAGTATAGTATTGGACGTGATATTGTTGAAAAGCATTTAGACCTATGTATTGCTGCAGATGTAAATATTGAAGGCGTTAATGCAGAAGTTATGAAAGGGCAGTGGGAATATCAAGTTTTTGCAAAAGGTGCTAAAGAAGCTGGCGACCAAATGTGGGTTGCTCGCTATTTAATGGAACGAGTTGGTGAAGAACACAATGTAAGAATTAATCTTGATCCAAAACCAGTTTCTGGTGATTGGAATGGTTCAGGTATGCATGCAAATTTTTCAAACACTACTCTTAGAACATGTGGTAGTAAAGAGATATATGGAAAGATTTGTGATTCTTTTGGATCTGATGAAGCAATACAAAGACATATTAGTGTTTACGGTGATGATAATCACTTAAGGTTAACAGGTGCTCATGAAACTCAGTCAATAGAAAAATTTAGCTATGGTGTTTCAGATAGAGGTGCTTCTATTAGAATCCCTATTGCTACCGTTGATGCTGGTTATAATGGGTATTTAGAAGATAGAAGACCTGCTTCTAATGCTGATCCATATAAAGTTGCTTCAGCAATTATTGATACAGTTAAAGGAGCGAAAATATAATTTAACTATTTTATAAAGTTTAATTAGTTGTAAAACTAATTAAATCTACTCCGATATGGGGAATATGTGTTGTGCCGACAGA
The DNA here is from genome assembly GCA_965370315.1 of uncultured Melioribacteraceae bacterium. Taxonomy (GTDB): domain Bacteria; phylum Bacteroidota; class Ignavibacteria; order Ignavibacteriales; family Melioribacteraceae; genus 1-14-2-50-31-20. The sequence goes on along the minus strand of CBDUTO010000070.1, from coordinate 2,649 downwards.
TATTCCCCCTTTTTTTTTATATTTCAAGTAGTTATCCTCGTCAATAAAAACAGTTAATGTTTCTCAATTCTCAAAATTTGATTAGATACACTTTTCGAAGTAATAAATAAAAATGGTAAATTGCATCGTCAAATATTTATTATTATTTCAGATATTAAAATGAGTAAAAAGAAAAAACTAGCACCAAAAAAAAATAGTTCTATCATTATTGGATTAACAATTATTGCTATTATTTTATTTATGGTACTTTATAATCTACCACAAACAAAAAAGAATGGAAGTTCAGTCCTGAAGCAATCAAGTATAAAATTTCAAAAAGATGGTGAGCTTACGTTTCAGACTATTGATGGATCCTATATTTCAACAATTGATATTGAAATTGCTGAAAATGACGATAAAAGAGGAAAGGGATTAATGGATAGGCTTAGTATGGACGAAACTCAAGGTATGTTGTTTTTATTTCCTTACGACACTATTCAATCTTTTTGGATGAAGAATACGGTTATTTCATTAGATATAATTTTTGTAAATAGAGATAAAGTAATTGTTACAATTCATAAAGAGACAGTCCCATTTGACACTGGTCAATATCCATCATCAAAACCTGCATCGAAAGTGGTAGAGGTTATTGCCGGATATACAGATTTATATGGAATAAAAGTTGGTGATAAAATTGTCTGGAGAAAAAATTGATTTTATTTTTGACAAGCATTGTTGTTGTTGAGAGTCTCAAATGGAGAATAAATTGTTTCATGTTAAAATAATTTAGCAATATAACAAAAAAGCAATGTGAAAAATCTATATACATATAGTAAACAAATAATTATTAACTATTTGGTTCAAACATGAAAAATAATTTTTATAGTGATTTCGATTTTGAACGTGCTGAAGAGAGTATTCGCAAAGATGATTACAGAACTCCATTTCAGATTGATCGTGATAGATTAATTCATTCATCCGAGTTCAGAAGATTGCAAGGAAAAACCCAAGTCTTTTTACCAGGTGAAAGTGATTACTATAGAACACGCCTTACTCATTCAATTGAAGTATCTCAAATTGGAAGATCAATCACAAACTACATCACAAAAAAATATTCAGAAGTATTTAATGATAAATATTTTATAGATGAGGACTTGGTCGAGTCTGCTTGTCTGGCGCATGATTTAGGTCATCCACCTTTTGGGCATGCTGGTGAAAGAACACTAAATCGTTTAATGAAAGATTATGGCGGATTTGAGGGAAATGGACAAACTCTTCGTTTACTTACTGACACATTTTATACTGTCGGTGACGGTAGAAGGGGAATGAAACCAACCCGTGCTTTTGTTGATGCTATATTAAAGTATAAATCAGTCTATTCAAGATTTGATAATCCTAAAAATCATTTTATTTATGATTATCAAAGGGAGTATGTTGACTTTGTTTTTGATGGTAAAGAATTGCCAAGTGAGCTACATGATCCGAATAAATTAAATGATTTCAAAAGTATAGAATGTCAAATTATGGATTGGGCAGATGATTCGGCATATGCGGTTAATGACTTAGTAGATTCAATTTCAGGTGGATTTATTAATCTTGCAAAACTTCAGAAATGGAGAAAATTAAATTCTGATAATTTAACAGAATCACAAAACGAATCGCTTGATAAAATTGAAATGTGGATTACTGAGGATAAGTATAAATCTAAATTTGGATCTGAGATTGGAGAGTTCATCCATGCGTGTTCAATAGAGGAACGGGCTACATTCATGGATGATTTAACAAATAGATATAAATACGTTTTAGCAATTGATGAAGAGAAGTTCAAACGAATTGCAATGTATAAAAAAATTGCTGTCGATTTGGTTTTCCGCACGCCACAACTGCATCAAATGGAGTTTAAAGGAAATCAAATGATTCAAAAAATGTTTGATGCTTTTACTAAAAACTATGTTGATGAAATTACTGGAATTGAACTACTTCCAAATTTTACAAATAATTTAATTAAGCAAGAGAGTGAAAAAGGTGAAAGAGCAAGATTAGTCTGCGATTATCTTGCGGGTATGACAGATGCGTTTGCATTAATAAATTACAAACGTCTCTTCGATCCAGACTATAGTTCTATTGCAGACATTTTCTAATTGATAATGTAGATCTGAATAAGATATTTAGTAAATCAAGATTCTTGTTGCTTGAATAAACATAGAATATTTCAACAGTTTTATTTAATAAAAACGGAAATCTCTTCCGTTTTAAATAAGAAAGGAAAGAAATTGCTAAGTCCTAAAAAATTAACAAAGAATGAAGAAGAGTCACTTACCATTGAATGGAAAGATGGACGTAAACATACGATACCAATCCAGTTTTTACGTGATGAGTCACCAGACGCTAGTAACAAAGGGGAAACAATACTTTGGACTCACTACGAACCAGCTCCGCAAGGACCAGATAAGCCTGGTAAATATACAATCACAAATATTCAAGTTGTTGGAAGTTATGCAATGCAAATAACTTGGGGAGATGGTTTTGACCATGGAATTTATCCTTGGGATTTGTTAGAAAAATGGGGCGAATTCTGGGAAATGAAAAATGATTTGAAAAATGAATCAGAATATTTTAATCACTAAGGGTTAATACCCCGTCCGCTTGGGGCGAAAATGTTATGTTAGT
>CBDUTO010000069.1:0-23014 GCA_965370315.1 uncultured Melioribacteraceae bacterium | reverse complement strand
TTAAAAAGGAATAAGAATAACAACCCCAACGGGGTTGAAGTTGTTTTTATTTCTTGAGTTGACAGCATTGCTACGCCTAGAAGGGGATTACACAAACAAACAATGGAACTAACTTATTACAAATTAAAATCATAGCATACCAATCGTAAGTCATTTTTCATTATCATCGAATCTATACATCATTTATTTCAGTTGTACAATATTATTAGAAAAGAGTTTCCTCTAATGCTCTTGCCTGAAACCATCAATTGGTTTTGACTCGATTCGCTCTAATAAATTGAAATAGACTTGCTCCAATTCAATTTCAGATTTAAATTCAACAGTAATTTTATCATGGTCGGTATAAAAATGAATTTGAAATGTTTTTTTCTTTTTCTCTACTTTCGTGATGTGATCAAAATTAATTAGCTTATCACAAACCTCAATCCACATATTAACTCCTTCAATTAGGTAATTTATTATCGAAAAATGCTTTTCGTAGTTTAGTGTAATAATGCTTTTTAAAACAAATTTCTCAAAATTCGGAAAATAGGATTTCAAAAATCCCAAAAATGAAAAATTGTTTTATGATTAAGTTAATATCATTTACTTAAACTAATTGTTGTGACTGGCAAGATAGTTGATAGTTGTGGCTATCAACTATCATAATAAATGTAGAAGTAATGGAAATTTCAAAAGAAGAACCTATCTATTCAATTAGTACAGCAGCTAAGCTTCTTGGAATTTCTGTTCCAACTTTAAGAAATTATGAAAAAGAGGGATTAATAATTCCTCACAAAACCGATGGAAACCAACGTCATTATTCACAAGACGATTTAGAACGTGTTGAGTGTATTAGAAAAGCTATTAACGAGAAAAAAATTAGCATTAATGGAATAAAAGCTATTTACTCATTAATTCCATGCTGGGAAGTTGTTCAATGTTCTACAGAAGATAGAGCTATTTGTGGAGCTTATAACAGTGATGAAAAGCCTTGTTGGACTTTCACACATCCCAACACAACTTGTGCTGAAAGAAACTGTAGAGATTGTGATGTATATAAAAAATACTCTAATTGTGGTACTGTAAAAGACTTATTGAAAAATATTTTATTTAATATATCAGGTAATAAATAATGAATTCTTTATCAAGAAGAAGATTTTTGAAAATCTCTGGTGCAACAATTACCGCTGCTGCAGCTGTAACTTCTTTAAGTTCAGTCGTAAAGGGAGCAAAAAAGGTTGATGAAAAAACTGGAAAACCAATTAAAGGAATCCAAAAAATTCCCACGTATTGCGATGTTTGCTTTTGGAAGTGTGGAGCTGTTGCATATTTAAGAGATGGTGAATTATGGAAAATTGAAGGAAACCCAGATGATCCATTAAGTAATGGAAGACTATGTCCACGTGGAACTGGCGGAATAGGTGCACACTATTCAACTGATAGAATTAAGCGACCATTAATTAGAAAAAATGAACGTGGCGAAGAGAAGTGGGTTGAAGTAACTTGGGATGAAGCTCTTGAATATATTGCTACAAAAATGAAAAAAATCAAACGAGTGCATGGCCCAGAATCTATGGCTCTTTTTAGTCATGGCGTTGGTGGTACATTTTTAAAGCACACTATGAAAGCGTATGGAACTGGCAATATGACAGCACCTTCTTTTGCACAATGTCGTGGACCAAGAGAGGTTGGTTTTGAAATGACATTTGGTGAAGGTGTTGGCTCACCTGAAAGAACAGATATTGAGAATGCCCAGTGTATTACTTTTATTGGTTCTCATCTTGGTGAAAATATGCACAACACACAAGTGCAGGAACTCTCTAAAGCAATTGCAAATAATGCATCCATTATTGTTGTTGATCCACGTTTCTCGGTTGTTGCAAGTAAGGCAAAGTATTACTTACCAATTAAGCCTGGAACAGACATAGCGTTATTATTAGCGTGGATGAATGTAATTGTAAAAGAAAAATTATATGATGTTGATTACGTTGAAAAGTATGGCTATGGTTTCGAGCAATTTGCAGCAGAGATAGAGGATAAAACCCCAGAGTGGGCTTATCCCATTACTACTATTGATCCTGAGCTAATTAGAAAATCTGCACGAGAAATGGCAAAGAATATTCCAGCGTCGTTTATCCATCCAGGCAGACATACAACCTGGTATGGCGATGATACTCAACGCAGTAGAGCTATTGCATTGTTAAATGCTTTACTTGGTGCTTGGGGTAGAAAGGGTGGGTTCTATTTACCAAATAAATTTAGTGTTCCCAAATACCCAGATTATCCAAAATATCCAAAATCGAAAAAATCTTTAGTTCATAATCCTGGTCACAAGTATCCATTTGCAGAAGGGGAGCAACTATCGACTGGAATTAGAGATGCGACAATTAATGGGAAACCATATCCAATAAAGGGATGGATGGTTTACGCAACAAACTTATTGCAATCATTACCAAATAGAGATGAGACTATTGCTGCAATCAAAAATCTGGATTTATTAGTTGTAGTTGATATAGTTCCAAGTGAGATTGCTGGTTGGGCTGATGTTGTGCTACCAGAAGCGACTTACCTTGAAAGATATGATGATCTAAATAACGCCCCATTTAAGCAAAATTTTGTTTCGTTAAGGCAGCCAGTTGTTGATGCACCACATGATCAAAAACCAAACTGGTGGATAGCTAAAAAACTTGCTGATAAATTAGGTGTTGGTCATTTCTTCCCATGGAATAATATTGAAGAATATCTTGATGCAAGATTACAAAAAGCTGGACTTAGTTTGGCAGAATTAAAGAAAAAAGGTGTTGTGAAAGGGGAGAAGCAACCAATCTACTTTGATGAAGGCGTTCCAACAGATTTCTTTACTCCGTCTGGAAAAATTGAGTTCTACTCAACTCAATTAGAAGAACATGGATTTGACCCAATTCCAAAATATACAGACCACGGTAATCCACCTCCGGGATATTATAGATTATTATTTGGACGATCACCTGTTCATACATTCAGTAAAACACAATCTTATAAATTCTTAAAAGATGCTATGAGTGAGAACGAAGTTTGGATGAACAAAAATGTAGCAGATAAACTAGGTCTTAAATCTGGTGAGTATGTGCAACTAAAAAATCAAGATGGAAAGAGAAGTGGAAGAATAAAAGTTCGTCCAACAGAAAGAATTAGAACCGACTGTGTTTACATGGTTCATGGCTTTGGACAAACAGCAAAGGATATGAAAACCACGTATCTAAAGGGTGGTAGCGATGCAGAACTTATCACAAAATATAATATGGATCCAATTATGGGTGGAACAGGAATGAATGTGAATTATGTAACTATTGATTGGGAGGCATAATAATGGCAAGATTTGGAATGGTGATAGACACCTTAAAATGCGTTGGCTGCCAAGATTGCGTTATTGCATGCGAAGCTGAAAATAATGTTCCCGAAGGATTTTGTCGTGACTGGATAACTACTGAAGCATGGGGAACTTTCCCAACAATTCAGCTGGAAATTAGAACAGAGCGTTGTAACCACTGCACTGATGCACCTTGTGTTTCTGCTTGCCCAACTGGTGCAAGTCATTATCATGACGTTGGTGGAGTTGTGTTAGTAAATCATGATGAGTGCATCGGATGTAAAGCATGTATTGCATCCTGTCCTTACGATGCACGCTATGTTCATCCAGAAGGATACGTTGATAAATGTACATTCTGTATTCATCGTGTAGAAAAAGGTCAAGACCCAGCTTGTGTTTCCGTATGCCCAACTTATTGTATGACTTTTGGTGACTTCGATGATCCAGGTAGCGAAGTGAATAAACTTCTTAATTCAAGAAGGTATCATTCGCTATTACCAGAAGCAGGAACGAAACCGAATATTTATTATTTGACTTAAAAAGTGTTAGTCATTGCGAATCCCGTTTTGTGGGATGAAGCAATCTGTAGAAGATTGCCACGTCGTTCATAAAAAACTGACCTCCTCGCAATGACAGTAAAATTAAAAGATTAAACGTAGGTGAAAACTATGAACGAAATTACATCAACAAGACATAATCATTTAATTGACCCATCGCTCCAAATTTGGAATTGGGAAATACCAGTTTATCTTTTTCTTGGAGGAATGGTTGCTGGAATGATGCTTATTGCGGGCTACTTTTTATTTAAAGGTAGAGAAAATGAAGAGAATTGCTCATGTTTCTATCTTCCATACATAAGTGTTGTATTATTATCACTTGGTATGCTTGCACTCTTTTTGGATTTGGAGCACAAGATATATGTTTGGAGACTTTACACAACATTTGAAATAACTTCAGCAATGTCGTGGGGTTCGTGGATTTTAGTATTGGTTTATCCAATGCTAGTTGTAAATATTTTGTTAAAACCACCAGCAGCATTAGTTGAAAAATTTCCAATTGTAAATAAAGTGAAAGAATACTTCTTTAGTAAACCTATGCGAATTAAAAGTTTTGGTGTGCTTACAATGTTCTTCGGTGCTGGAATTGGTCTTTATACTGGGATCCTATTAAGTTCACTTGGTGCACGCCCATTATGGAGTTCATCAATTCTGTGGATGCTTTTCCTAGTATCTGGTTTGTCTGGTGCTGCTGCTTTTGTTCATGTAATTGCAAAAAATGTTTATGAAAGAGAACTACTTGCAAAAGCTGATAATGCTTTTTTAATTATTGAATTATTCGTTATTGCCCTATTTATTATTGGATTAAAAACAGCCACAGAAGTTCAAGCATCAGCTGCCGATTTATTATTAACTGGTGATTACGCATCTTCATTCTGGATTTTTGTTATCGGACTTGGAATTGTCATTCCTTTTATTATTCAGATATTGGCAGTTAATCATAAAATAAAGCATACTCCAATTGCACCACTTATGGTAATTCTTGGAGGATTGATTCTGCGTTTTGTAATTGTGGAAGCTGGTCAGTTTAGTCATTGGTTTACAACTTATTAGAAAGCAAAGTGCCTAAAGTTTTAAGTTGAAAGTGAACTAAAGTTCTCATTCAATTTTTGCTTGCAAAATTCATTGTCATTCCCGAATGTTTTTATCGGGAATCTAAATTAGTAAAGGATTCCAACTACAAGCATGTGGGAATTACAACAATGATTTTAAGAGCAGCTTGTACTTAGTCGATTTTATATTAAAATAGTTTGTTTTAACTAACGGAGAAAATAAAGATGAGTATCAAAGAATGGTTTCACCATCACGACCATGATAATGTGCGAGATGGCGAATTAACTCCAATGCATTATACCAATCCATATTTAATTGGGTTATTACTTGGTGTTGTTTTACTTGCAACCTTTGTAATAATGGGTAGGGGCATGGGTGCTTCAGGAGTGCTTAGCACTGTCGTTGCAGTCGGCGTTGAAAAAGTTTTACCTGCTTCTGTGGAAGGAAACGATTTCTATCTTGGTTATCTTGGCGATGGAGAGAGTAATCCACTGAAAAATTGGCTAACGTTTGAAATTTTAGGAATGATTATTGGCGGATTTGTTTCAGGTGCAATTTCAGGTAGAAACAAAATTGTTATTGAAAAGGGTCCAAGAGCTACAAATAAAATGCGATTAATATTAGCTTTTGTTGGTGGGTCTCTTATGGGATTTGGTGCTAAATTGGCACGTGGTTGTACAAGTGGACAAGCACTTACTGGCGGAACAATGCTCAGTGTTGGTGGTTGGGCATTTATGATTGCAGTTTTTGCTGGAGCATACGCATTTGCATATTTTGTAAGGAGACAGTGGACATGACAGCACCATTTTATAAATTCGGATTATTTAATGACGAAGTTAGTTTTATTATAGCTTTCGTCCTTGGACTCGCTTTCGGTTTTGTCTTTGAACGAGGCGGTTTTGGTAGCGGCAGAATGCTTGCTGCACAATTTTATTTCACAGACATGCGTGTTTTCAAAGTGATGTTCACTGCAATTGTAACTGCTATGATCGGTTTATTTTATCTTAGTTGGATTGGCTTTATTGATTTATCGCTTATCTATTTTGGTGATACATTCATTGTTCCGCAAATTGCTGGTGGTCTAATTCTTGGAGTTGGATTTGTGGTTGGTGGTTACTGCCCTGGTACATCTACTGTTGCAATAGCAACTGGAAAGCTTGATGCAATAGTTTATTTGTTTGGTGGTGCATTTGGAATATTTGTTTTTGGAGAAATGTTTCCATACATAACTGAATTCTTTTATTCTACTCCAATGGGTAGAATCACTCTTCCAGAATTATTTGGAATTGATTATGGAATCATTGTATTTGCTGTTATCCTACTAGCTATTGCTGGATTTACTGCTGCTGAGTGGGGTGAAAAACTAATGGCAAGTAAAAAGGAGGGTAAATAAAATGTTAAAAATTTATGCAGATTTACCCCCAAGAAAACGTATTGGGATACTTGCTATATTACTCGGAATTATTGCTGCCTTTATTGGTACTCCAGATAGTAGCACATCGACTTCAGTAAATATTAAAGAACTATCTATGACTGCTGGAGATAATGTTAATTCTGTTACAGTTCAAGAATTATCTAATTGGATAATTAAAGGGAAAATGGATTATCGTTTGGTGGATTTAAGAACTTTAAATAAGTATGAAGAGTATAATATTCCCTCATCCGAATGTGTTTCAATGAGCAGTTTAACAAAATCTGATTTGATGAGAAATGAAAAAATAATTCTATATGCCGATGATGATATTGTTGCATCGCAAGCATGGTTTATTTTAAAATCTGATGGCTATCAATCTGTTTCTATTCTTAAAAAAGGAATGGAAGCTTGGAAGAACGAAATTGTTTTCCCATCGTGTAACTGTGGAGAGCATTCAACAGTTGAAAAAAAACAAATTCATGATAAAAAGGCAGAAGTTGCAAAATTCTTTGGTGGCGTATTGCAAGCTGATGGCGGAAGTAGTTCAACTGTTAAAAAGGAACTTCCAAAATTGAAAGCTCCTAAAAAAGTAGTTCTAAAAACAAGTCGTAAAAAACCAGCTCGTGAGGGTTGTTAGAAACTAAATATAATTAAAAAGAAACATCAGCCGCGAATGCACGAAAAATGGAGATGATGTCATTGCGAGGATTTTATCCGAAGCAATCTGTAACAGATTGCTTCACCCAACAAAAAACATTGGGTTCGCAAAGACGATAGCTTAGAAGCAAACTGTGGAAGGAGTATAAAAGTATTTTATTCGTGAATTCGTGGCTGCTTTTTACTTTACTTGTAATGAGTCCACATTCTAATCACTTTTACAATATTCTCTTTATCCAGAATTTGATAGACTAACCTGTGTTGAATATTAATTCTGCGTGAATATGTGCCAGATAAATCGCCTAATAGTTTTTCAACTGGAGGTGGTATTTGAAGTGGATTTTGTTCAAGAATTTTAAGAAGTAATTCTGCTTTTGATTTTAACCCAGAGGAGGATAGTTTTTTTGCATCTTTCTGAGCTTGTTTGGTAAAAGCTAATTTCCATTTTACCATTCTAATTTCTCAGAGCAATCCTCTACGTTGGTACTTATCCCATCAATAATTGATTCTCGCATATTAGGGATTGAAAGTAGGAAAAGTGTTTCTTGAATTGCCCGCCAATTATCATCTGAGATTAAAACAACATCCCCTCTTTTTCCAGTTATTTTAATTGGCTCATTAGATAAGTGAGCATCGTCTATAAGTTTATAAAGATTTGAACGTGCATTTGTAACATTTATAGTTTGCATTATTAACTCCAATTTCCAATTATAAGAAAGGTACGGAAAAGCGGACGTAATTTCAAATGTCAGTTTATGTTATTTCTACTAACAATAATTAAATACGCAATATGCCGTATTGAGAATCCATAGTGACTCATTTACCTTTATTATTATAAAACAAAACATTTCAAAATAATAGCTAAGTAGAGGAAATATGAATTACACAAAGCATTTTGCACTATTACTTTTAGTACTTATTTCAATAATTGGCTGTGAGAGCACAACAGAACCTGAGGTAGAGACAGAACTCACTAATTCTAGTGGGCAACCTATGCCTACCTTCTCTGATGCTAGTAACTTCGATGGAATTATGGCAACAATATCTTATGAAATAGCTACTGTACCGGGTATGCCAGCAGTTGGTTAAATAATGGGATATTCTCAATTTGGTTCTATGGTAGATGCTGGGACAGTTACTGTAAATAACAATGAACTTGGTAAAAATGATGAAAGTGAAAAAGTCTTTTACATGTCACCTGGGGTAGGCAGTTTAAAAGGATTAAGTGATGTTTATTTTAACGCTTCTGCACACAATTGGTCTGTCTCTGGTGGAAATGGTATTTCTACGTTATCTGGAAATGTTACAAGTCCAAGAAATTTTTCGGTTACTTCGCCAACTAGTAATAGCACAGTTTCAAAGTCTAATGACCTTACTGTTACGTGGTCTGGAGGGTCTTCATCATCCACCGAAAATATACTAATAGTTCTTGTGGGACTTAGTGATAGCAAAACAGCATTTACTGCACAAGAGCTAAGCAATAGTGGTAGCTACACTATTAAAGTATCTGACTTAAGTAAAATAAGTGGCAGTGTAATGTTACAAGTTGTAAAATATAATTATGATTCAATTTCAAATAGTGGGAAAGATTATTTTATGGTTTCTGAAATAGTGAAAGTGATATCATTGACTATTAATTAGCAAATTGGTTCTCAACATCTACTACTTATAGCGATCTATATTCTTTATCCCTGCAAAGAGGATCGTGTTTAAAAGCAAAAAACTCAATCAGAAATGATTGAGTTTTTTGTTTTTGTCTGAAATCTCATATCTGCTAATCTGATATCTACCTCAACATCCACCTACAACCCGCTTAATAACTTTCTTAACTGGACCTGAAGATTTGTTATCTTTAATCAATTGCGGAATAACAACTTTTGCATTTTCTCTAAAAGCAAATGTTGATTCTTCAATTCTAGTGGTTGGCTCTTTGGGCTCAAAATTTAAAATTTCTGATCTAAAAGTTTCAAGTCCACCTTTAAGAATTTTAATATTATTGTAACCAACTTCGGTAGCAATAATTGCCATCTTGCGTTCATCCATTTCAGTTTCAGCAACAATAACGTATGTGTTGTGCCTAATCCGTAAAAATCTATCTGGCTCTTTTTCGAAGAAATTATTTACGCTAAATGAATGCGAGTTTGGAAGTGATTCTTTTGTGAATTCATCCAAAGGTCTGAAATCTACAATTACCATTCGTTTGTTTTTATTTACAATATTGTATGCAAATTCATCAATTGAAATTTCATTAATTTCGTATGATTCCACAAAAGATGAATCTGCCACTTTTTCCAATAAAGCATCTTCGCGTGGAGGAAATACAAATGCTGATAATGAAATTATTATTCCAATTGCTCCAAGGCTTATGTAATATGGAGTAAATCGAATTGCTGGTCTATTAGTAACTCCATTTACCCTATTCTCAATAATTGAGGTTCCCCAAAAAATCAGAAGGGCAGTAGCAGTTAGTAAAAATGCAAACATCGATTGTGAAAGACCCAACGTATCGTACATTCGAGGGATACCGAGGTAACCAGATTTGAAGAAATCTTCCCATAAAGGATAACCTTCGGCAAAAATTATAAATCCAATAACGGTTCCAAGAACGAAATACATAGCATCAATTTTACCTACGCCAATTGCACAAACGCTAGTGCCTGGGCAGAATCCACCAATAATGAATCCTAACCCCATAATTAAACCGCCTACAATTGCAGAACCCATAAATGTGGGATTAATGTAAATTAAATTAATATCAAGTAAACCAAAATGATCCAAAATTATTAATCCAATCATTGCAGTAAAACCTGCAGTCATAAAAACTCGAAGAACTAAAAAATCGTATCCGTAAAAAAGTCCAACAAGTTTTTTTGATGAAGCAAAACCAGCTTTCTCTAAGATTACTCCAAAGAATACTCCAATTAACAAAGCAATTAGAAGGTTAAGCTCATTTCCAATTAAATCAGGAACTAATGGTCCCATATTAAAATCTCCTTATTAAATCCAAAGTTTTCTAAAAAAGTAAGCAAACAAATATGCACCGCCAAAGATTGCAATCATTGTAATAATTCCACCTGTAGACATAACAGCCATACCGCTTAGAGCAGAACCACTTGTGCAGCCGCGCCCTAGCTGTGCACCAAAACCAAATAAAGCTCCACCAGCAATAGCACTAATTATTCTCATTCTCTTTGTTGCGTGAGGACCCTTATCTAATTTGAGACCAATTCTATCGGAAACTAATCCAGAGAGAAATGCACCAATTAGAACACCGAAGACTTCGAACACTAACCAACTTTTTAATGGGTTGCCTGTATGAGTTTTATCGTACTCAACAAAGTATTGAGTCTTTTCAGCATGTGCTGGAGCAACGGACTCAATAGCAGAAATTGTAACACTTTTAATTGCACCGCTTGCTCCAAGTCCTCTTCCAGAGATGTAAATTGTAGCTATAAGAAGGAGTCCTAAAAGAATTCCGGCCACATATGGATTCATATATTTACTTTTTGGCATCTTGTTTTTCCTCCATTTTTTCTTCTTCGTTATCAATGTAGTCATCATCATCGTCAGTTTCTAACTCTTCGTAACCAGTCATCATAGCTTTTAGATTAGCCCCAATTGTATGACCAGTTGTTATTAGGTAAAGATGCACAATAACAAATGCCACAAGAGCGAATGCAGCAATTGTATGAATAATTGCAATAATTTCAAGCGAATCAATGTTTAGTGCATCAACTTGGTTTGCATGAGGATAGCGATAAAACATATATAAAAGACCTGAAATTATAACCCCAGGTATTAACATAACTTTTAACTCAAAGTAAGTAATTTTTTGCATTGGATTAAGTTTGCTTAAAACAGTTTTTCTAGTTGGATGAGGTGCATTCTTAAATATGCCGAGCAAATAATAATTAATTTGGGCTTTTATATTTTTGGATGATGGGACATATTGTTTCCATTCGCCCGTAGTAAAGTGCCAAAAAATTGCAAAAATTATTAACACACCCAACAAGTAAGTAGAAATTGTGTGGTAAGTGACAGCATCTTCAAATCCGAAGAAGGAATAAGAACCATGAATTTCAAAACCAGTAAAAGCTAAAAATATTATTAAAAATGCTTGCATCCAGTGCCAAAATCTTTCGAAAGATTTATATACATATACTCTTTTTGTTTTTACATTACTCATTATTGAACCTCTTTCTTTAAGCGACGAGCAAAAAATAATCTTAATAAACCATGCCCCATTACTCCCAGCAACGAAAGCAAGAGAATTAAACCACCAGCTAAATCAACCCATTCTGATCGATCTCTACCTGGCATATAAAAGTCTGTTAAACCTGCAAGGCGTCCATTATCGCGTGTGTGGCAATCATTACATTTAAGTGAACTCTCTTTATCTGAAACCATATGATTAATTGGCCAGTTCATTTCTGTATTTATAAAAGAGACTTTCCCACTAAATGGAAGACCAGAAATTTCCATTCCTTTTTCGCTAGCAGTTTGCCAGTCAAAATCTTTCCAGTAAGCACCTTCACCCTTTTTATCTGCTGCAAGTAGTGGTTGTATTAACATTCTGTTCACAGGATCAAATGGCTGATTTGTTCTCATAATTTTTAGAGGTATAATTTTTGAATCTCTATCTCTGTATTCGCCATTTAATGGATTAAGAACTAAAGCTTTTGTAGTGTCTTCAATTACATCACCTTCAAGATAGTGAGTAGCTGTTCCATTAAACCAAGCATATTCAGGCTCAATATTATTGCCATATTTAAATGAACCTTTAATGGATAGATAAGTGTGGTTGCCCAAACTATCATCTTCGTGGAATGGTTTTCCATCTTTTAATATACCAGCAGTTGACCAATCCCACTCTGTTTTTGTTGAATTAACTTTTGCGTAAATTGGAATATGACAAGTTTGGCAAGAAACTTTGTATGTGTGTGCATTTAGTATGTCACTTTCATGTGGAATACTTGTGTGGCAATCTTCACACATTGCACGATTATTATTCATTGAAGAGAGTGAGTACATTTTTCCCTTCATTTTATGATTTTTTGTTTCATGGCATTCAACGCAACTCATATCAGCACCTTCAACTGCCATATGAACATCAATGGATCTATCTGGATAAAACATTGACATCTCTAAATCGCCATGCTTCACGTTGTTTCCACCGCCACCAAAAAAGTGACAAGTTCCACAATTAGTTCTTTGTGGTTTGCCAACACTTTGTGCAATTTTATTAAAATCTAAATTAGGAAGGGGGGCACCACCCATGTTCGGAGCTTTTGTATAAGTTTCAGTGTTGTCATGACAAACTAAACAATCAACATACTCAGCCTTGTCGTAGCTAAAATCTTTTTCGTGCATTCCATTACCGATGTGGCACTTAGCACAACTTTTTTCACTTCCTTGAACACCAATACAAAAGTTATTCATGGCATTCTTTTTTCCTATTGAAACAATTCCTCGTCCTTCAATATATTCTTCGCGAGACCATTTCCAATGGTTAGTGTGCATTATTTCTGTTGCACTATTATTATGGCAAGTAAGGCAAGCCAGTGTTATTTCGTTTGGTGATGAAAAATCCTTTTGTAGAATAGCAAACTTGGAGTGATCAGCTGACTTATTCTTCTCAACAGGATACTTTTCCTGAAGTTTCATAAGTGTAGTAGGTTCAATATCTTTTTGTGATAGATACCCAACAATCACAACCACTATTAATCCTAAAAAGGAGAGAAATAGAGTTATTTTTCTCATAATATTACTCTTTTTTATTTATTAAAATCTATTATTTCTTTGCACTAAATAATGCAAAAAGGTCTTATTATTATTTTATACTATAAAAAATAAAGAGCAAACATAGTTATAATTATGGAATAAAAGTAAACAAAATTTACTTATAAGTTGTTATTTATAAAGGGTTTAAATAGGATAAGCCGTATTATATTATTGCTACTATAAAACAATATAATGCTACTTAAAAGTTTATAATTTGGAAAAAATATTTTTGTGAGAAAAAAATTCCCACACTCTAATTACTTTGGTGCATAGTATTACTTCAGAAATATGTTTTGGGAAGTAAGATTGTGGGAATTATTAAGATAAATTATAGTTATTATAATTTTTGAAGGGAATTATCTTTGTAAGCTGCTAAAGCATCTTTAATTGTTTTATCTGCTGCGCCAATATAGATATCCAAATTTGCTCTTTCAAGAACTGTAGCAGCATTTCCACCAGGACCATTTCCTGTAATTAAAACATCAATATTTGAGTTAAATAATTTCTGTGCTGTTTTTGGCCCAGCTCCGTGAGCTTCTTGAGATGAGTCACTATTTTCAATTATTTCAATTTCATTTGTCTCATCATTCAAAACCAAAATAAACTCACATCTTCCGAAACGAGCATCAACTTGTGCATCTAAATCTTTACCTTTACTTGTGAATGCGATTTTCATAATTATTCCTTTTATTATATTCTAAATATTTTGTTGTTAATTTCTTATAACTGGTCTCATTGTTCAATTGCTATATTGTTAAAAACAATGGAGCAATGCAACATTTAAGTAATTATTTTTTTTATCTGTTCCCAACTTTGGGTTAGTATCTCTTTTAGTTCTCCGTTATCATACTCTACAATGGTCTGAGCATTTGTCATAGCTTTTGTAAAATTTTCATTGTAGGGAACAGAAGCTATATGTTCAATATTTTCTTTTTCTAAAAATTCTTTAATTTCATTTGTTCCAGCAGAATTGATATCATATTTATTTATTATACATCCAGCTTTAATTTTAAATGATTTTACTAAGTCGTAAACTCTTTTAAGATCATGAATTCCAGAAATGGATGGTTCAGTTACTAAAACGACAAAGTTTGCTCCAGATAGGGAAGAGACAACTGGGCAGCCAATTCCAGGAGAGCCATCAATTAGTAGGTACTCTTTATTCAAAGTATTTGCTAATTCTTTAGCCTCGTTCTTTACTTTGCTCACTAGTTTTCCAGAATTATCTGAACCAATTCCTAGACGTGCATGTACCATTGGAGTACTTAAACGAGTTGTTGAAGTAAACCACTTACCTGCATAAGCCTCTTTCATATCAATGCAAGAGACTGGGCACACTTTCGCACAGTACGAACACCCCTCGCAATCCAAAGGCTCAACACCATATTTATTGTTCTTAAACGGAATAGCATCAAAGCGACAGACCAGATCGCATTTACCACAGTTGATACAAAATTGTTCATCTATTTCAGCAACCAATCCACTGTAAAAATCTACCTCGTTTGCAAAATCTGGCTCTAGTAGCAAATGTAAATCTGCTGCATCAACATCGCAATCAGCTACCATAACTGCACTTCCGCCTAGAAATGCCAGTGATGCAGTGATTGATGTTTTTCCCGTTCCACCTTTACCAGATATAACAACTATTTCTTTCATAATTTAGACTATTAGATTTAAGATGTGAGTATCAAGACTTTCTTAATGCTCACATATTATTTTAAAATTACTAATTGCAGTTTTTGAATAACTAACAGAAAACCGTCATTCCCGAATGTTTTAATCGGGAATCCTTTTGTATTTGACAAGATTCCATCTAAAGCCGTGAGGGAATGACACTTCGAAGTTCTCAATGTATAATTCCATAGAGAGAAATCAAGATCCATTCGTGAATTCGCGGCTATCTTTTTATTCAAACTCTTCTATTAAATCGTCAATGTATTTTTTTAATTTTTCCAACTCACGTGCAAATTCTGGAAGATGAGGATAGATCAATTCTCCTTTTGCATAGAGTTCTGCAATTATTCTTTCATTTGGAAATTTTGCAATTATTTCAATTCCATTATTTATACAGTATTTTTCTACATCATTATTCCCAATACCGTGCCGATTTATTACAACTGCAAATTCTTTTTTCATTTCACGCATGGTTTCAACAGCAATTTTTAAATCGTGAAATCCAAAAGAGGTTGGTTCGGTAATAAGAATAACAAAATCAACATTCTTTGTTGCTTCAATAACTGGACAAGAAGTTCCAGGAGGTGAGTCGAAAAGTTTAACTTTTGCATTTGGGAAATGTTTTTCTACGTATTTATGAGTTTGCTTAATTAAGGGAACAGCTTGTTCTTCACCAATTAGTAAACGACTCTCAACTAATGATAAATTACCCAATTGCTGATGTGTTAATTCCCCCATTTTTTTAGGAATCATGGGAAGTGCATCTTGAGGACATAGTTCAGAACAAGCGTAGCAACTATGACAAAGTTCAGGGAGAACAGAAATAAAATCTCCAAATTGAAGGACGGCATTATACTCGCATGACTTTTCACATATTCCACAAGAGTCACAGTTATCTTCAATCCATTGAGGAATCATCTTAAATTTATCTTCTTTGTTTACTAATTCTCCGTTGAGAAATAGTCCTAAGTTTGGTTCTTCCACATCCAAATCAGTTAGAACAACTTCAATTTCCTTTGAAAGATAAGAGGCTAAATTGGTTGCAAGAGTGGTTTTTCCAGTTCCACCCTTGCCACTTGCAATTGCAATTTTCATAAGTTAGATATTAGATTTGGAGATATGAGACACAAGAATTTCACTTGTTCTCTTACTCTTTTAAGTTTATTAAATATTTGATATTTGAAATCCATGAGAACTAGAATTATTTCTGAAATCTCAAGTCTTGTGTCTCACATCAATCACTTTTAGTGAGCACAGTTATCATTATGTTCATGATCGCTGCCACAAGAATTAGCACCAGATTCTAAAGAATCATTCAAATGATCTTGCACTAATATTTTTGGCTCTATTGAGTTTGCACCCATTATTACACTAATTCCGTTTTGTGTAAATATATCTACTGCACGTTGTCCCATTCCACCAGCAATTACAAAGTTAACTCCATGTTCAGCTAAAAATTTAGGGTATGCGCCTGGAACATGTTGTGGTGGAGTTAATGAATACTCCTTTGTAATTTCATTGTTTTCAGTTTCAACAATTACAAAATTTTCACAATGACCGAAATGCGCTGATAGTTTTCCATCCACTGCTGGAATTGAGTATAATACTTTTGACATTTTAATTTTCCTTTTATAGTTTCAATAAATTTATTGTAAAGTGTTTTCATAAGTTATTGCTTGGAGTTTTATCCCGAAGCAATCTGTAATAGATTGCTTCACCCAACAAAAAAATGTTGGATTCGCAATGACGTTAAAAATGTTCTATTTTTTCAGTAATTCTTCTCTAACCATTGCATGATTACACGTAGGACATTTTACATGAGTACATTTAATACCAGCTTTGTGTGGTACTTTTTCACCACATTTTGCACAAACACAGAATCCACCAGTTCCGAAAGCTCCACCGCCGTTTCTTCCTTGCGCACTACCTTTGCCAAGCCCCATTCCGGGACCTTTTCCATCGCCTCTATTATTCATAACTTACTCCAATTATGTTGTACAACATCTCCCATGCCCAAATCCACCAGCAACATTTAATAAGTCTGGTGAGTTACATTCTGGACAATTAGAAATGGATTTTTCAATATTAATATTAAACATATGCCCACAACTATTGCATCTAATTATATTCCTTCTGAAATGAATATTTCCACCATCAATATTAAGAGCATTTCCATTTACTATTAGTTGAGCAATTTTGTTCCGTGCTTTTTCAATTAAACGAGTAAAAGTGGATCGTGAAATATCCATCTCAATGGATGCTTCATCATGCGATAGACCAATAAAATCAGCTAGTCTGAATGCTTCATATTCATCCAATGTTAAAGATACTTTCTTTAAAAAGTTTAACTTAACTCCAATTGGTTTGAAATCGGAAAAGAGTGGGGGTTGATGAACAATTCTATCTTTTTGTGGTCTTGGCATATATCCTTCAAAATTTGTGTTTAAAACATAATGAACATATGTGCAAAATGCAAATTATGAATTAAACGATTAATAATAAATCGTCATTGCGAGAACAGTTTTTTGTTCGAAGCAATTTGCACAAGATTGCCACGTCGTCCATAAGAAAATGAACTCCTCGCAATGACAGTTTAATTTAAAAATGTTGATTATTGGTATTAAGAAAAGGGGATTCTTAAGAAGAAAAACTTAGAAACTTTGAACTTTAAAACTTATAACTTTCTTCTACTCGCAGTCATCAAGACCAAGAATATCTAATAACTTATCGTGAGCTTCTGTGGAGACTTTCCACTCATATTTTTTATAGACTTGAATTGTTTGGGATATCGATTTGTGGTACTTTTGGCAACTGTCACAACTATCAAGATGACTTTTTAAAGAAGTGCATGTTGGAGAATTTAGATCTTCACCAAGAGTATCACAGATGTGATTCATTACTTCTTTACATGTAGTTTTGTGATTATTTTCCATAACTAAAAGTTTTATTTAATTCATTTCGTAAAAAAGCTCTTGCTCTGTGTAAACGCGATTTAACTGCCGGAACTGTAAGTCCAATAGCTTTCCCAGTTTCCTCAGTTGAAAATCCTTGAATATCACGAAGCATAAAAACTACTCTATAATCTGGAGCCAGTTTTTTTATTGCTTCATCTAGTATCTCTCCAAGCTCACTATTTTCAGCAAGTTTATCTGGAGTAATATCCCAATCAGTAATATTCTTTACATCAATAAGAGCATCTTCATCATCTAACGAAGTATAAGCGTGTTTTTTATTGCTTCTAGCCATCATCAAACAATGATTTGAAACAACTGTATAAAGCCAAGTAGAGAGTTTCGATTTTCCGCTGAATTGCTTAATCGACTTTACCATGCTTAAAAAAGTCTCTTGCATAGTATGTTCTGCTTTCTCTTTATCGCGACAAATTTTGTAAGCAAAGTTGTAAACGGTCTGTTCGTACATCTTTACCAACTTAGCAAGTGCAACTCTGTCACCTTCTTGAGCTTTTGCAATTATTTCGTTTTCGTTCATTCGTTTGATGTAAGTTTATTTGAAAAGATTCATTGTCTAGCTACAAAAATGAATTATTCCAATTATTAAAATATGATTTATTAAATTACAATTATTGATGCTTGTTCGCAATTTATGGTTTTACTTTACTTTTCGATAATTTTATTTAAATGCCGATCTACTTTTAGTTCTAACGTTACCAACTCACCTTTATAAAATACGCTATTTATTATCCAAGGTATTGGCATTTTATTTCCATCACTTTTACTCTTTATGTGATTTATAGTAATAGGAACATTTTTCTCTTTTGCATAATCTCTAAGTAATTGATTTGTATAGAAATCGGTGAAAGGACAAGCATTTGAGTAATATGCTGTTATTCCATTATTATCAGGGCAGGTTCCTTTCTTCGCAGTTTCTTTTATTTTTGGAAAGGATGCACTTGAGTTTGTTTTTAATCCCCATAACTTAAAAAATGGGGGAGCTTCATCAATAATTTCAAATCCCTGATGTTTTAAATATTTAGGATCAGTCATAAAGGGGCGTTTTTTATCACTGGAAATTGCAACAACTCCATCCATGTCTTTTGCATCTTTCAAGCATTCTGCAAGTAATTTATTTCCGTTCCCTTTTCCTTTGTATTGCCCAGAAACCCAAAAGCAATTTATCACCATAAAATTCTTTCCAACTAAAGGGAGCCAAGACTTTTCTATTGGAACATACTCAATAAAAACTTTTCCACGAACATCTACTTTTTTGAATGTGTAACCATTCTTAAATTCAGTTTTTAACCATTCCTTTTTCTTTTGATATCCGTCATTACACTTTTTATCACTTATAGCACAACAAATATGCTCATCTTGGATATTTGTGTCGTTTAGTTTTAGTACGTCCACTGTTTTTCCTATAGAAAATAGTTAGTTTTTTAATGCAATCAACTTTCCCTTAAGTAACTCATTAACAGATTTAGGGTTTGCTTTCCCTTGTGATGCTTTCATAACTTGACCTACGAAAAATCCAACAACAGATTCTTTACCACTAATATATTGTTGAACTTGTGGCTGATTGTTAGTAATTATTTCATCTATTATTTTTTCGAGAGCAGAGGTATCTGTTATTTGAACAAGGTTTTTCTCTTTTACAATTTTTGCTGGATCTTCGTTGTTTTTTAACATTTCTGGGAAAACATCTTTTGCAATCTTTCCGCTAATTGTATTGTTATTAATTAGTTCAATTAGCTTTCCAATGTTCTCAGCTGAGATAGGGAAGTCAGCAATATCAATTTTTTCTTCCTTTACAATTTTAAGAACGTCTCCCATAATCCAGTTACTTGCAGATTTATAATCGTTTGTGACTGTGATAGCTCGCTCGTAATAATCGGCAAGAGGACGTGTGCTTGTGAGTACTTCTGCATCATATTCTGGAAGTTTAAAATCATTCACAAATCTATTTTTTCTTGCTTCAGGAAGTTCGGGTAATCTCTTTGCAATTTCATTTTTCCACTCATTGCTAACAACAATTGGCATTAAGTCTGGTTCTGGAAAGTAGCGGTAATCGTGCGATTCCTCTTTGCTTCTCATAGGAAAAACATCTTCCAAGTCTGCATCCCAAAGAAGAGTTTCCTGAGTTATCTTCCCCCCATCTTCAACTATTTCAATCTGTCTTGCAATTTCTACATTAATTGCTTTTTCAACATTGCGGAAGGAGTTCATGTTTTTAACTTCCGCTTTTGTGCCTAATTCGGTTTCACCTTTTAATCGTATTGAAATATTTGCATCACAACGCAGAGAGCCTTCTTCCATATTGCCATCACAAATATCAAGGTACTGAAGAATTTGTTTTACCTTAATCAGGTACAAATATGCTTCTTCTGCTGAACGCAAAACTGGCTCAGTAACTATTTCAATTAACGGAACTCCAGTTCTGTTAAGGTCAACAAGAGTATCAGTCCCTTTGTCATGGATTGATTTACCGGCATCTTCTTCCATGTGAATTCTATTTATCTCAAGCCTACGTTCAGTTCCATCAGCTGTTACAATATCCAAATATCCATTTTCGCAAATTGGTTCATCAAACTGACTTGTTTGCCAGCCTTTTGGTGAATCTGGATAAAAATAATTTTTACGTGCAAATGTTGAACGTTCTTTTATTTCGTGATTTGTTGCAAGTCCCATGAGTATTGCGTGCTCAACTACTTTTTTATTTAGTACAGGTAAAACTCCAGGATGACCAAGACAAATGGGACAAACATTTGAGTTTGGTTTACTACCAAATGTTGTGGAACATCCACAAAATATTTTAGATTCTGTTGAAAGCTGTGCGTGTACTTCTAAACCAATTACTACTTCATATTTTGAGTTCATATCTCTATAAAATTACTTTTGAAAATTTGGAAACGAAATATAGCGATTATTGAAAAAAGAAATTTGAGGGGAAATAGTAGTTAGAATAATGGAGCTGCATCTTTTAAAATGCAGCCAGGATGGGAACTAAATAATAGAGCTAATTTTTATTTTATCATATTAAATTAGTTTGTTAATATTTTATAACCCCAGGGTTTTAATTCAAATTTGTCATTCCCTTTCAACTCAACATTCTCATTAGTAAAAAGATTTATATAATGGCCTGTATACAAACTATTTTTAATGGTAAACTCCTTGTTTTTGTTTGAAAAATTAAAAATGGCAACTACTTTATCGCCATCTTTTTCCCTAGTAAAGCTGAAGACATTATTTTCATCGGTGGTTTCAATTATATTCATTTCGCTTCCAGAAGTTCCATTCCAAAGGGCTTTGTTATTCTTCTTCAAATTAAAAAGTTTTGTGTAAATATTACGTAGATTATTTTCTTTCCAATCGATTGTATCTTTTTCAAAAAATTTGAGAGCTTTATCAAGTCCAGCTTCTTGTCCGCTATAAACCAATGGCATTCCGTTTATTACTCCAGTAAAAACAGCAAAGGTTTCAACTGCGTCACCCAGACGTTCTTTAACAGTTCCGTTCCAAGAATTCTCATCATGGTTGGTAGTAAATACCATACGGTATGCATCTAAAGGGTAATCCTTTTTTTCTCTTTCAAAGTATTCGTTTATGTCACTTGCTGATTTTTCGCCTTTGGCAATATCATTTATTAATCCTAACATTTGCCAAGCATAAGTCATATCAAACGCTTCTTCATGAAGTTCTGGTTCCGTAGCCTCGGCAAGCATAAAAACTGGTTTGGTTTTATTTAACTCCTTTGTTGCACTATTCCAAAACTCTGTTGGAACCATAGCAGCTACGTCACATCTGAAACCATCAAGATCGTGATTGGTAACCCAATATTTCATTGCCTCTATCATCTCTTTTCTTAAACTTAGATTATCATAATTCAGATCAATAACGTCAGCCCAATCTGCAACTGGAGGAACAAAATTTCCAACCGAATCTTTTGTGTAAAATTCTGGATTAGATTTAACCCAAGGATGATCCCATGCTGTGTGATTTGCTACCCAATCGAGAATAACATAAATGCCTAATTCATGTGCTTTATTAACCAACGATTTTAAATCATCAATTGTTCCAAACTCTGGATTAACAGCAGTATAATCACTAATTGAATAATAGCTACCCAAGCTTCCTTTTCTATTCTCTTTTCCAATTGGTTGAATAGGCATTAGCCAAATAATTCCTATTCCCATCTCTTTGAGCTGTGGTAGGTGTTCTTCAAAAGCCTTAAAAGTACCTTCGGGTGTATGTTGCCTAATATTTACTTCATAAATTGCAACATTCTTACTCCACTCTGGATGGGTTTTAGACTTTGCGGTTGGTTGTGCATTACAGCCAATAATTACTAAAATTGCAATTATTGAAACTAAAATTAGCTTTAGATAACCACTTAAATACTTTTTCAATTTTCACTCTCCTACTATTTCTTGCTTAAAATTCACTTTGATTGACATTTCATATTTTGAATGGAAATATAGCGATTATTGAAAAAAGAAAAATGAAGCTAATAACGGAAAAAATTAGATATAATTTCTATTACATTTTAGTGAATGTAGCAGATCTTTTAGAGTAAAATTTATCCCATAAAAAAGAACCCATAAAATAGATAAGTGGATACTCGTCATTTGTGTCTCTAACCATAACACATAAATAAACATTTCCAGATTCTCCCAACGTACATCTTGCAATACCACCCATCCGCAAAGTATCTTCAGAGATTAATGTTTTTAAAGTGCTACTATAAATTCTATCTGAAGTAAAAATAGTTAAAGTATCATTGCGCGATCTAAATTTACCCCAATGATGAAGAGAAAAATGGTCATCAAATATATTTGTTGAATCTTCCAATTTTATTGTTTTGGATGTAAACTCATATGTTGTATCAAAAAACTCAAGCGTGTTTTCAACTCTATAGTTTCCATCAACCCTTTCTCTTCCAGAAGAATCGACTTGAACAATTTCTATCCATTTACCTGTATTTGAAAATTGTGGAGGAGATGCTTGCGGTTCAACAACACCCTTATTGTTACTACATGAAACTATTAGAGCAATAAGTATAATTGGAAATAAATATTTAATAAGTTTCATAATTTGCTTTACCAAACTGACTTGCTTGATAGCCCTTTTAAGAGTTTGAATGTAAAAATAGTAAAAATAATTTTGCATTCAAATATTGAAATTGTGTATTGCTGTTGTTGTGCTATACAAAGATTAATAGAAAACAACAGCTTGTTAGTCCGTACCAACGTGCTGGCACCAATAACCAGAGGCTTGGTAACTAGAACCAGGTAGCTGGTAAGTTGTACTGAACCCTTGATACAACTTGCCAAGCACCCAGCAAGTAGTACTGAAGTCTTGTAACTACTTACCAAGATCTTGTAAAATGGTAACAAGGCTTTGGTACGACATAATAATGTTCTGGCGGTAATTACCAAAAGCTTGTTAAGTGCTAGTACATTGTTAATTAGTAACAACACTCTGGCGGCACTCGCCAACACGCTAGGGGAAACTAAGAAGCCAATGTAATAAACTGCTAATATTGATCTGCCCCCCAATTAGTGTACATAAAGAAAAGCCAGTATATTAGTAATAA
>CBDUTO010000068.1:0-23016 GCA_965370315.1 uncultured Melioribacteraceae bacterium | reverse complement strand
AATGCAATCTTTAGAGCCTGTTAGAGAACTAGCTCTTGGTGGAACTGCTGTTGGTACTGGATTAAACACACACAAAGATTTTGCAGTATTATCAGCAAAAAAAATATCCGAGATTACTGGACAAAACTTTACAACAGCACCAAACAAATTTGAAGCATTAGCTGCACATGATGCTGTTGTTGAGTTTAGTGGTGTTCTGAAAACTATTGCTGGTTCACTTCATAAAATTGCAAATGATATTCGCTGGATGGGTTCTGGCCCACGTAGTGGTCTCGGTGAATTAGCACTACCTGCAAATGAGCCTGGTAGTTCAATAATGCCTGGCAAGGTTAATCCAACACAAGCAGAAGCTATAACAATGGTTTGTGCTCAAGTATTTGGTAACGATGCAGCAATTGGATTTTCAGGAGCAAGTGGCAATTTCGAACTTAATGTATATAAGCCAGTAATGATATTTAATCTATTGCAATCTATTAGATTAATCTCTGACTCTTGCGAAAGCTTTACTGACAATATGGTTGTTGGCATTAAACCAAATATGGATAGAATTGATGAATTGCTTAAGAAATCATTAATGCTAGTTACTGCTCTTAATCCGCATATTGGATATGACAACGCTGCGAAAGTTGCTAAAAAAGCATTCAATGAAAATACAACGTTAAAAGAAGCCGTAGTTGCTTTAGAACTATTAACTGCAGATGAATTTGATGAAAAAGTTAAACCAGAAGAAATGATTGGTCCAAAAAGTTAGTTCGAAAATTATAATTGGAAATGAAAGGGATTCTAAATTTTAGAATCCCTTTTTTTATTTTTAAGACTTTGGTAACTTTACTCGCTCTATAACAGAGTAATTAAAAACAAATTCAAATAATGTTAAATTTATGAATATACTAGGTATCTCGGCATTCTATCATGATAGTGCAGCAGCTTTAATTGTTGATGGTAAAATAATTGCTGCAGCACAAGAGGAACGGTTCTCACGAAAAAAACATGATCATAGGTTTCCGAGTAATGCCGTAAATTATTGTTTGGAAGAGGCAAGTCTATCAATAGAGGATATTGATTATGTTGCCTTTTATGATAAACCATTTCTTAAATTCGAAAGAATTCTTGAAACATATTTAACCTATGCCCCAAAAGGAATAAGATCATTTATAAAGGCAATGCCACTTTGGATAAAAGAAAAACTTTGGATAAAGGAAATAATTGCTTCCAAGCTAAATTATAGTGGTGAAATTCTTTTTCCTGAACACCATCAGTCCCATGCAGCCTCAGCATTTTATCCTTCGCCATTTGAAGATGCAGCATTCATAACTCTTGACGGAGTGGGGGAGTGGACTACAACAAGCTATGGAGTGGGGAATGGAAATGATTTGAAAATATTAGCGGAAATAAAATTTCCACACTCACTCGGATTGCTCTATTCTGCTTTTACATATTACACCGGATTTAAAGTAAATTCTGGTGAATATAAAATTATGGGATTAGCTCCATATGGCGAACCAAAATATGTTGACTTAATTTTGAATGAACTTATGGATTTAAAAGAGGATGGCTCATTTAAATTGAATATGAAATATTTCAATTTTGCTGCTGGTCTAACTATGACAAATTCTAAGTTTCATAAACTATTTGGTGGACCACCTAGACAACCAGAATCTGAATTAACTCAGCGTGAGATGGATTTAACACGGTCAGTACAAGATGTTACAGAAGAAGTGATGTTGAGAACTTCAAGACATGTGAGAAAAGTTACGGGAAAGAAAAACCTCTGCCTTGCTGGTGGAGTTGCACTTAACTGTGTAGGAAATGGAAAGATATTAAAAGAAAAAATATTTGATAACATCTGGATTCAACCTGCTGCTGGTGATGCTGGTGGAGCACTTGGGGCAGCACTTTTTACATGGCATCAATATTTGGGAAATAAAAGAAAAGTAAATGCAAAGAGTGATTCACAGGAAGGTTCCTATCTTGGTCCTAAGTTTGAAAAAGATGAGATTAAAAAATTCCTAAATTCAAACTCAATAAAATATGTTGAGTATTCTAAAGAAGAGATTCCAACAGAAGTTGCAAAATTATTAAGTGAAGAAAAAGTTATCGGGTGGTTCAATGGACGTTCCGAGTTTGGCCCTCGTGCACTTGGCAATCGTTCAATTATTGGTGATGCTCGCTCGCAAAAAATGCAATCAATTATGAATCTTAAAATAAAATATAGAGAAAGCTTTAGACCTTTTGCCCCTTCAGTACTAGAGGAAAAAGTTTCTGAGTATTTTGAGATTGATGTACCTAGTCCATATATGCTTCTTGTGGCAGATGTAAAAAAAGAGCGGCAGAAAAAAATGTCAGAGTCTGAAGAAAAACTTTTCGGAATTGAAAAATTAAATATTGAGCGTTCTGATATACCAGCAATTACTCACGTAGATTATTCCGCTAGAATCCAGACTGTTAGCAAAGAGACAAATCCACTTTACCATGCTACAATATCTAAGTTTGATGAATTATATGGTTCAGCAGTAATTGTTAATACATCATTCAATGTTCGTGGTGAGCCGATTGTAAACAAGCCTGAAGAAGCCTACACTTGCTTCATGCGTACCGATATGGATTATCTTCTACTTGGCAATTTTCTGTTGAATAAAAATGAAATGCAAAAATTAGATAAAGATATTGATTGGAAGAAGGAATTTGAGTTAGATTAAAAAAAAGCATTCGGATTGAACAGATTTGACGGATAGGAACGAAAAGCTATTATATAAACGTCATTGCGAGGAGTCCATGTTTCACTGGACGACGTGGCAATCTTTGTAGATTGCTTCAGCTCAAAAAGCGAGTTTCGCAATGACAGTAATAAATTTAAAAACAAATTTTTGTGATAATATGATACTTGAAGAAATCAAAAATATAAAAAGTGATAAGAAAGAACTAAAGAAGTTTGGAATTACTATCGGCGGTGTCTTATTAATTATTAGTGCGTTCCTTTTTATCTACGAAAAACCATCTGCTTCATATTTTATGGGTGCTGGATGTGCATTTCAATTTATTGCTCAAATTATTCCAATAATATTCTTTCCACTTCAAAAAATCTGGATGGCTTTTGCTGTGTTAATGGGATTTGTAATGACACGTGTTATTCTTTCTATTCTCTTTTACCTTGTGATAACACCAATTAATTTAATCTCAAGACTATTTGGTAAAGATTTCCTAAATTTGAAAATAGAAAAAGAGAAAAAATCGTATTGGAATTTACGAGACGAAGAATACAAACAATCATCAACCGAAAAACAATTTTAATATTATGAGTAAACTTTCAATTCTTGCTGAGTTATGGGACTTTCTTAAAGAGAGAAAAAAATGGTGGCTACTTCCTATAGTTGTCTTTTTAGTTTTACTAGGAAGCCTAATAGTGCTAACACAAGGTTCTGCATTAGCACCATTTATATATGCAATATTCTAGACTATTACTTTGCAACTTGTAGTAATTGCTTTTGCAAATTCTTTGCACCCTTAAAGTTCGGATTTACCATCAAGCAACTATTTATTGCATCTATTGCTGCTTTATAATTTTGTTGCTGTGTATGTGCTCCAGCAAGGTTATAGTATACTTGAGCATCCTGAGAATTATAATTCAAGGACTTGCTCAAATACTTAATAGCAATGTTGTTCTTTTTCTTTGATAGTTCTATTATTCCAATCCACTTACTTGCGAATGCAGTCCCTTTTAATTTGTCATATTCATATAGATAAGGAAGGGATTCATCAAACAATTTTAAACCAATTAAATTATTTGCAATCATTTCGTAGTAATCATAAACAAAAGGATATTGAAAAATTACTGCATCCATTTCGTTTAAATAATTATTTATATCACCTTTTTTAAAAAACCAAGTTGCCATTTTTCTATGAGCTCTCTCCCATGAGTATTTATTATCAATAACAAAAAGAGCAAGAGAATCTGAAAAGTCTTGAACATTAAAACTCTCAATTACTTGCTTTAGTGATTTAGGCGTCTCTACAAATGGCCAATCACCTTTAAGTATTTTAATTCTATATTTGCCAATCGTTGAATCAAGATGAGTAAAGTTATAATGATTTCTTATATACTTATCTTGAATTGAATTATTACTGAGTGCTACTTTTGCATTTGGTATAAGATTCTCCTCTAGCATTTTTGAAATAAATAATTTACCAATTTCTTGATAACCAGTGATGGTTGGATGAAGATGATCGGTCATTAAATTATTTCCTACAATTCCATTTGGGCTAAGTTCATTAAATCTTTTAACAGCACTAACAAAAGGGAACTCATATTTTGCTGCTAGTTTTTTGATAATTGAATTTATTTCAGAGGGTGCACGAAAGCGTAAAGCATCCAAGTCTCTTGCTTTTAGAAAATACTCCAATGCTTTTGTAGAATCTTTGGAAGCAAGATTCTCTATTCCTTTGGAATAGTTATATTTCGCAGAACTCTCATCACTCTTTTTATTAGAAACAAAAGGAGGCTGATCTTTTAAGTTACTTGCTAAATCAGAAAGAATAACTTTTACATTCGCATTTTTAGCCATTTGAAGCATTTCATCTAAATTCCCTTCAAATTGATTTATTCCTGTTTGGTATACTGATGAACCAAGATTAATCATTTGGTCATTTGCCATTCGTGACATCAACGTTCCACCTTTTTCTTCAGATGATGGAATTAGAGTCATTACACTTTTAATAAAATTACGGAGTAACTGCACAGTTCTATACTTATTAGCCGATAGCATTGAATTTACTATCCATCGAGAATTACCAAGCGATTCTAATGATCCTGCTCCAAGAGCACCATAGTATTCATTATGCCCAGCATAGAAAAGGATTACGTCTGGTTTTTGTTCTAAAATTCCCGGCATCATATCCAGTAAAGAGTAACTATTAATAGCTGCCATTGCCGTGTTTACTACTTCAATTGTTTTGTTTGGATGAATTAGTTCTAAGCGCTTTCTCACATACCTTGCAAAGGAACCATTTGGAGTGAAGGGATAACCTGCAGCACTACTTCCGCCAAGTACAAAAATACGAATAGAGTTTTTCTCTTTCTCAATATCAAATAAATCTTGAGATGGATAAGGGACAGCATCTGTTGTGTAGAAATATCTCTTTGCTATTTCAGGATTACACATCATCTTTTGTGAATCTACTATCTCCCATTGGTTATGTGGTTCACCATAATTAAAGAGAAATAATGAAATTTCCAAAAAGACAATTAATAAGATTGGTATAAGTAATAAAAGAAAATTGAAATAAAAAGGATATTTCTTCTTTTTAAGAGTGGTGCTAAAACTAGTAACTTCTTCAAGTGTAAGATTAAGTTCTTTAGAAATTTTTTTGTTGCTTAGTTTTCCTTTCTTTCTCTCAATAAATTGCTTCTGTTTATTCGATAATGCCAATTACATCCTCATTAAATATTATTGTTCCTTTAAAATAATACAATAATTATTCTAAATCTCAATTGAAAATAATATGAATTGGGTGAAGGGAAATAGAGGTACTTATATTTACCGGAGTAAAAGCATTTTTTTGCTTTGAGTAAAGCTTCCTACTTTTAATGTGTAATAGTAAACACCAGAAGCTAGGCTCCTTGCGTCAAAAGTGATACTGTAATTTCCAGCAGTTTTGTTTTCATTTACAAGAGTTTGAATAGTTCTGCCTAAAATATCAAAAACGGTAATTCTCACTTTTGATGTGCTATTTTGTATATTTTTTGGAATTGAATATCCTATTGTAGTTGTTGGATTAAATGGATTTGGATAGTTTTGATAGAGTGAAAATGAATTAGGTTGTTCATCTGAATACTCCACATTTACAGGAGTTTCAGAATAATTTGCTCGCAGGTTATCAAATAAAATTGAACCACTATATGATATATTGCTTTCTCTTCCACTGCTTAGAATAACTGCAATTTGTTCAAGAACTATAGGAAAATGGAAAATACTATTCGGATCTAATGGAATTGGATTATTTAGTTTTGCGATTAATGTATCAAAATTCTCATTGGCATCAGGTGCTCCATCCGTTAGAATTGCAAATTTATCTTTATTATAATTACTTACAATATATGCAACTGAGTGTTTATAATCATTTAAGTTTACATCAATTTCAAAATTAAGAGGAATTCCTTCAATTGGTATATCTCGATTTAAGTAAGCCCAATTCTGAACACCCGATTGATATGTAAAACTATAATTCAATTTAAGTGAAGAATTCCCCTCGGTGAAATCATCAGATGTAATCTCGATAGAGCTATTGGCTGTATCAAGTTCTTTTCCACTCAAAGTCCACTCGTCAATTTTATCAAATCTATTAAGAATAGATGTCCCTTCTTTTAGCTCAATACTGACATTTGCAGTATCACTAATTTCTCCCCAAGTGACAATTATTTTTGTTGTTCCCTCAGAAAGACCTGTGAACTTACCAAGAGAATCGATTCTCCCAACACTACTATTGGTTGAAGACCACTTAAAACTATCATTTGGCAAATCATGATTCCACCCAGTAATATCATATGAATCTACTCCAAATTGGATATCGTTTGTTGTATCAGCGAGTACAACTTTTGGGGTTAAATCTAATTTCACAATCGAGTTTACGATAACTAATGCAGAGTCTTTCATGTTTTCATATTGAGCAATAACATAACCAGAATCAGCTTTATGACCAGCAGTGAAGAGACCTTCGCGTGTGATAGTACCAATACTATCACTTAAGGAATAGTTTACAAACGCACTCGTAATTTGAATTGGGTTATAGTATTCATCCGAACCACTAGCACTAAACTGATAGTTCTCACTGGCAAAAACTTTAGCATATTTACTATTCAGATTAATTTTACTTAGTTCTCCTTCTGAATCTAAAGAAACAACCATTAGTGAATTAGAGACACTTCTTTCGCCCCCAGCATCTGAAGGAGAATTTACAATACTATTACGAACAACCATAGTTGATGAACCCCCACCATCTAAATTTACACCTCTATAAACTCCAGCACTGACAAGGAAATCAGAGAACTCTGGCAATGACATTCCTTTGCTTGTAACTTGTCTTCCATCTACAGTTGCTAAATAGAGGTAACGTTTGTCTTCGCTGAAACCAGCTGCAGTTCGTGGATGACGAGCAGTAGCAAACGTATTGGAACCACCTTCCTCAGCATAACAAGCTAGCGCACAGTTTTCACCATTGCTAACTATTTTAGGATACCCATTAAGCAATGTTAATACTTTCTCTGGGGCAGGAGCAATATTAGTAACAATTGAAACAGTATCTCCAAGCTTTATATTTGCTTGGATAAAATCCCTAGAAGCTCCATGACCGGAGAGTACCGCTTTTCCTTTTGATAGAGCCATATTCCCCGAGGTAGTAATATCGCTTACAACTATACATTTAATTGTGTCGTTAACCATCCAACCAGAGATAGGTTCAACAATCACTTCGCAACCCCACTCATTTGTAGCTGTTGAACTTCCAAAATAGGAATTATAAAGAATTAAGTAATTCTCCTCTCTACTACTATTGATTCCATTAATAATATTTGAATTGTTATCACTGAGAATTAATTTTGAGCTAAGAGATAAAACTTCGATGAAAGGGATTTTGTCTGAGGTGATGCCTATTGCTGACCAATGATTATTTGTAGTTATAATTTCACCTTCACGAATTTGCATCCCAACATCTTGTCCAGTTCCACTAAAGAAGCCACCATTAATTGCTCCAACAATGTGATGTCCATCAGAATTACTTCTACTAGACATAGCAGATGTCTTTTCAAATCCAGTTATTTTGTCTTTGCTTATTCCAGCCTCTACTTTTAAAACTGCTTCAGATAAATCAATTTTTAGAATATCTATAGTCCATGGTACATTGGGTTCTTCAACAGAAATATGTTGAACACCTTTTGCCACTTGTCTAATGGCTAAAGTGTCAAACTGATTTTGAGAAAAAATTGTAGAGTTTAGGAATAGGAAATTGAGTAGTAGGAAAACTAGTTTTCGGTTCATATCGATTCTTAGGTTATTATAATAAAAATATTAACGTATTTTGTTCATTAACTTACTAAATTAAATTTTTATTATTAGAAATATTTCAGAGGTTTTATGTTTTTACGTCAATCAGATAATACAGCAATCATTTATAAAGATGAAAAAATAAGTTATAACTCATTATTAAAAAGAGTCTCTCAATACTCAACCTTATTTGATGAAAAAGAAACGAATAAAATTGCTATATATATAGAGAATCGAGCAGAATGGGTTTACTCGTTTTACTCTGGAATGATGACTGAATCGATACTTGTTCCAATTGATTATATGTTGCCTCCTGAGGATGTTTCTTATATTCTAAATGATTGTACACCTGAAGTAATATTCTATTCCAAAGAGACAGAGGAAAGGGTTAACGAAGCATTAGCTGAGACAACTCATCCAATTAGAAAGATTTGTGTTGAGGATATTAACCTCGATGAAATTAGTTGTGAAACTCGTGCATTACCTTCTTACAAAGATGATGATGTGTTTGTTATTGTTTATACATCGGGAACTACAGGAAAACCTAAAGGTGTAATGCTCACTTTTGGAAATATGGAATCTAACATACTTGGAACTACAGAACATGTAAAAATATATAGGAAAGAGACTCAAACATTGGTTTTACTACCTTTGCATCATATTCTTCCTTTGGGTGGAACTATTCTTATTCCTCTTTATGCAGGAGGTACAATTGTTTTCTCTCCTTCATTACAGTCTGAAGATGTGATGGCAACATTACAAAAATATAAGATTAATATTATTGTTTCTGTTCCAAAGTTTTTTGCTTTAATTCGAAAAGGCATAAAAGAGAAAATT
The DNA here is from genome assembly GCA_965370315.1 of uncultured Melioribacteraceae bacterium. GTDB lineage: Bacteria > Bacteroidota > Ignavibacteria > Ignavibacteriales > Melioribacteraceae > 1-14-2-50-31-20. The sequence goes on along the minus strand of CBDUTO010000068.1, from coordinate 14,143 downwards.
GATTCAAATAAAGTTGCTTCTCTTTTATTCAGAATTGCTGAGAAACGACAATCGCAAAAATTTTCAAAAAAAATATTTAAAAAAGTTCATGACAAACTTGGTGGAGCAATTGAAACGTTTGTTTGTGGCGGTGCAAAGTTGGACGAGAATGTTTGTCGTGATTTCCAAACACTTGGTTTTGAGGTTTTAGAAGGTTACGGAATGACAGAAACATCACCCATGATTACTTTTACAAGACCTGGGCGAGTTAGAGTTGGTTCTCCTGGAGAAGTAGCACCAGGAATGGAAGTTAAATTTTTGGATGGAGAGATTCTTGCTCGTGGTGCAAACCTAATGAAGGGTTACTATAATAAAGAAGCAGAAACTAAAGAAGCAGTTGTAGATGGTTGGCTTCATACAGGCGATTTAGGACATTTTGATGAAGAAGGGTTTCTACGTGTTACGGGAAGAAAAAAGGAACTAATTGTCTTATCTAATGGCAAAAATATTACTCCAGAAGAAGTTGAAATCAAAGTTCTTGCTGTTGATGAAATTACAGAAGAAGTTGGTGTTTATATGGAGAACGATCAGCTATTTGCAATTATTTGTCCGAATATGGTTAAAGTGAAATCAGCTGAAATTGCAGATGTTAATGAATATTATAGATGGGAAGTAATAGCTAAATATAACGAGAATGCACCCTCGTACAGGAGAATTACAAATTTTGTTATTCTTGATGAACCACTTCCACGAACAAGATTAAGTAAGCTAAAACGATTTATGCTTCCAGAAATTGGAAAAGGGAAAACAATAAAGAAAGAGAAAAAAGAAGAAGATTTGAAATTTGAAGAGTATATAATTATCAAAGACTTTTTAGTTAAAGAAAAAGAGAAAGAAGTTTTTCCATCTGATCATTTAGAGTTAGATTTAGCTCTAGATTCTCTCGATAAAATTACTTTTCTCTCTTTTTTAAGTTCAACTTTTGGAGTGGAATTAAGCGAAGAAGATTTAGCTAAACATAATACCGTTGAATCAATTTCAAATTACATAAAAGAGAATAAAACAAAAATAAATATTGAAACTATTGATTGGAAAGCAATATTTAAAGAGACTGTAAATCTAAACCTTCCTAAAAGCTGGATAACAGTAAATTTATTTAAAAATTGGTCAAGATTATTTTTCACAATCTATTTTAAGATGAAAGCAGAAGGAGTTGAAAAACTTCCAAAAGGACCATTTATTTTAGCACCAAACCATCAAAGTTTCTTCGATGGTCTTTTTGTTACAATGTTCATAAAAAATAAAATTATGAAGAAAACATATTTTTATGCAAAGAAGGAACATATCGGGAATAAGTTTCTCAGCTTTATGGCAAATACAAATAATATAATAGTAGTAGATATAAACAAAGATTTGAAAAAGTCCCTTCAAAAGTTGGGAGCTCTTCTTAAAAGCGGGAAAAATATAATTATATTTCCTGAAGGAACGCGTTCTACAGATGGGGAATTAGGGGATTACAAAAAAACATTCGCAATTTTAAGTAGTGAATTGAATGTACCTGTTGTACCTGTTGCAATTGGTGGTGCTTATAAAGCGCTTCCAAAAGGGAGTTTTATTCCAAGACCATTCAGAAAGATTTGTGTTAAGTTTTTAGAACCAATAAATCCATCTGGACACACATACGATTCATTAACTAATGAAGTTCATACAAAAGTTGCATCTGAATTAAGATGCTAAAAAAAATCCCCTTCTACGCCTAGCAATGCTGTCAACTTAAGCTTACTTGAACTGCTCCGCAGTTCTTTTCTTTTTGCTTTCATAACTATGGGTTTCACCCATAGTTATTTATCTTGAACTACTTCGTAGTTCCTATAATTAGGACTGCGGAGCAGTCAAAGTTACAATAACCACGTATGAAATACGTGGTTAAAAAGGAATAAGAATAACAACCCCAACGGGGTTGAAGTTGTTTTTATTTCTTAAGTTGACAGCATTGATTATGAAGTGATATTAAACTTTGGAATAAAGTTTAAATATCAAAAACAATGGGGTTCTTCAGAAGGATTTTTATGAAATCGCTTTGAATAATAGAAAACTACTTTTCTGGAGTTTCATTAAAATTATTAATCAAGTTGTAAGTAAGCGGAATTTGTTTCTCAAGCCTTTTTAGTAGTTCTGGAGAAAGTGTTGCTTCAGAGAAAGGAACACGTTTAACGTATTCTTGAATATTTCCAATATCCCTTCCATACTTATATTTGTAAGTGAAATTTAGTTCGTCTTTTAAAATATTATTTGAATTATCTTTATTTGGAACGCTGATATAGAATTGGCTGTTCTCGATGCTTCCATCATTAAACAGTTTTTGATCATCTAAATATGTATAGAGTTCTTTTGCAGTATTTATTGCAGGGTCTACCAAATTAATTTCATCATTCATATACTCACGATAAATATATTTTCCATTCTCTTTATAATTAAAAGCGTATGTAAAAACAGAGTTGAAAACATCTAAAAAGAAAGGGTAATGTGTGCAACCAAGAATTACTGATTTCAATTTTGTATTGCTATCTGTGCTCTTAATTTGTTCGAGCAATGATATTACATGATATTTTATATAGTTATCAATTGAGTTCAGTTGTAACTCAGTAGGGTTTTCTAGGCTTCCAGAATAAAGAATTTGATTACTGGAAAAATCAAAATTATATCTTTTAATAATATTTTCATTAATGAGAGATTTCTCATTTGTTAATGATGGACCTCTATAATTATTTCTTATTGCAGATAATGATTCATCTAAATAATCTTTTTCACCATCAATTGCAGCTGCAAGTCCAATGCCAGCTTGTTGAAAAGTATTTATTTCACCTAAATAGTTTAATTTATTCTTTTGCTCAATCACTGTATTAGTATAGCCATTTGAGGCAACAGTTCCAGCGGTTGCCATTATTCCAATAGTTGCGTTCTCTTCTTTTGTTATCCCTTCTAATGCTCCACGAACTCCGGCACCAATAACACCAATAACTTTTAAATCAAGTCCTGCGTCATCAATAAATTTTTCAATATCACTTTTGCCATAGGCTGTAGCAGTGTTACAAGCAATTACGATAGCTTTAACTGGTGCTTTGTCTTTTTCTAAGTTTGAAGAATTCTGATTGGAGTAGTATTGATCTCCAAGTAGGAACTGAACATCTTTAATTATATGTTCTTTTAACAAATCAGTTTTGTTGTTCCCTGAATACTCACCATAGGGCATATTTGCTTTATCGCCAAGATAAATAAACGATTCACTTAAAAAATCTATGGTGCTATCACCAGTGGTTTGAAGTTCATGGGAAATGTTATTAAAATTATCGGAGCTAAGGATAGCATCAAGAACAGTTAATCCACCAGTTCCTGAATCAAAAATTCCAATTGGTAATTTTTTGTTTTTGGATGGATAGTTCTTGAGATCGATGTAGAAAAAACTATCGTTGTTGTTAATTATTTCTGCTTGAATTGATTTTGTCTGAACACGGTTGTTTTCTGCACAGGAAAATAATCCAAAGAAAAGAAGAGCTGCTAAAATGTGTTGAATTACTTTTTTCATTTGAACTCCAGATAAATATAAATTCTAATAACGAAATCTTTCAGATGCTTTTAGCAAGGGAATGTAGAATAACGAACAAGGAATATCGAATTAAATTTATTCTATATTCCTTGCTCTAAATTTATTATTCGGTATTCGCTTCTTTCTTCATACCAAAAGTTGCATCTAAAGGAACAAATTTAGTAATGATAAACGCTGGAATTGTAGCAAGAATTACCCAAATGAAAAAGTGTTGATAACCAATTAATTCTTGTAACCAACCACTTAACATTCCAGGTATCATCATTCCTAAAGCCATGAAGCCTGTTGTTATTGCAAAGTGAGCCGTTTTGTGTTCTCCATCAGATATATATATCATATAGAGCATATAAGCTGTAAATCCAAATCCATATCCAAATTGCTCAACAGCAACTGCCAAGTTAATTAAGAAAAATGATTCTGGCATTGCATACGATAAATAAATATAAACTGTATTTGGCAAGTTAATGGCAATCAGCATCCACCAAAGCCATTGTTTAAGACCATGTTTAGAAGCAAGAAATCCACCAAGAATTCCTCCAAGTGTTAGAGCAACAATTCCTACAGTACCGTATACCAAACCAACTTCGCCAGTGGTAAGTCCAAGGCCACCCACTTCTCTTGCATCCAACAAAAATGGAGAAGCTAATTTAACTAACTGAGATTCGCCAAGCCTGTAAACGAGAAGAAATGCTATTATTACACCCATGTTTTTACGTTTAAAAAAGATTACAAACGTATCAATAAATTCTCTGAATACAGATTTTTCACCACTTGAGATTGATGGCTTATCACTAGGGGAGTATGGAAGTATGAACTTGTGATAGATAAAAAAGATAAAAAACAATCCTGTTAAAATTGAAAATGTAATTACCCAAGATAGTCTTATGTTTCCGGAGCGTGCTTCAAATGTTGCTGAGGATAGTGTATTAAGTTTTGGGTCTAACTGTATAACTGCAAGTGCAGGTTTGTTCCAGTTTGATTGATTGAATGTGAAGCGTGTTCCTTCAATAAGTGCTATGCTTTTATCACCACCGCTTGCTCCAAAGTTAACAACAATTTCTTCATCTGGTTTGCTGGAAAGTCGAAAATATAGTAGCCCAACATCTCCAATACCTTGTGCTTTGTTTACAACTGGCTTTTCAACGCCAAAAGTATTTTTAATAAATTTATCCAATGAGGATAACTCTTTTGGTGCTGCAGCTACTGCTGAAGCTTTTTCACCAGCAACTTTGTAAAACCCGTTTTTATTGTTCCAATTTTTAGCAAGTGATAAAACTGAATCTACATTAGCTTGAGTTGTTTTATTAGTACTAATATTTAAATCAGATGTGCTAACAATAATTCTTAGGTCTCCAGCAAGGGCATCAAGTTTTAAAGAATCTGGATTGAATAATCTTACTTCTGCATTTGGATTAGCACTTACTTGAATATCAAGTGCAGGTAGTCCAGTAGTAGTTTCAAAATATCCAGCAAGAATAATTAAAAGTCCTTGTCCGGTAATCATTGCTAGACGATAGAACGTTGATCTTATTCCCACAAAGTATGCTTGCTTATGTTCTGAAAGCCCGAGCATGTAAAACCCATCTGCAGCAATATCGTGAGTAGCGGAACTAAAAGCTAGGAGCCAAAAAAACAATAAGGTATATTGAAAAAAATCTGGTACGGGAATAGTAAAAGCAACTCCAGCCAAACCAGCACCAATAAATAATTGCATGGTTATAATCCAAAATCTTTTTGTTCTGAAGATATCTACTATAGGTGACCAAAGAGGTTTTATAACCCATGGCAGATAAAGCCAGCTAGTATAAAGTGCGATGTCACCATTTGAAATTCCAAGACGCTTATACATAATAACAGAAACTGTCATTACGATTATGTACGGAATTCCTTCGGCATAATAGAGTGTTGGAACCCATGCCCAAGGATTTACTTTGCTTTTCTTTTTTTCAGTCATAAACATTGCCTTGAAAATTTATTGTTAGAAAATATAAATTGTCATTGCGAGGTGTCCACTGTCTTTTTGGACGACGTGGCAATCTCTTACAGATTGCTTCGCAAAAAAAATGCTCGCAATGACGAAAAATTTATTGCAAATATATTTATTTATTTATTAACATATTTTTTGCTAATAATGCTGCACCAATATGGGGTGGTAATTCAGCATCAATTATTTTTACATTAGGTATTTGCGTAGCTTCAGCTTTAAATAAATGTGCAAAATAATTATCTGTTGTTATTGTTCCCCCAACTAAGCTTACAGATAATGTTTCTCCGCTTATTTTATTCTTCATTGCTACTATATGTTCAACAAGTCCAGTAACTTCGTTATCCAATATTGCTTTGCATATTTTATCACCCTCTTTAGCTGCTTTAATAACAAATGGAGCAACTTTAGGAATGTCAAAATTGTTTTTGTAAACCTCATTTATTAATTCGGTTAAATTGCTTATTGCAAAATTATCTTTTACTAATTGTGTTAGTAGTGTTCCACTACTTCTGTTATCGAATGATTTTGCAACTTCGCTTAAACCCATACGACCAATTTTATATCCACTTCCTTCATCTCCAAGTATTCTGCCAAACCCACCAACTCGATGAAGATTTTCATTTGAATCTTTTCCAAACATAAAAGAGCCAGTTCCCGCTATTAGAATACTTCCTGGTTTTCCTGAAAACGCACCTTCAAGTGCTATACGTCCATCGTTCTCAACCCTAAAATTATTTAGAGTTAAATTCTTTTCTTTCGCTTTTTGGTAAACAGCTTTTTCAAGACGTTCTGCATCATCCCTCCGACCAGCACCAGCAGTACCAATAAGAATTGTACGAACATCATTTAGCGAAATATTTGCTTCCTTTGTGAGTTTAATGAGTAATTCTAAAATTGAATTTGCAACATCATTAATATCAAAAACTAAAAAATTTGATGGACCGCCAATACCTTCACTAATAGTATTTAAACTTTCATCAACCAAAACTCCTTTTGTTTTAGTTCCACCCCCATCAATTCCAATAAAATAATCCATCTAAATTCCTATGTGATATTTGAACTAACAAAATATAAAAAAGATAGGTAATTAGAAATAAACTAATTACTGTAACTAAATTTAGTTGGGGGTCAGAATATTTTATTTATGACTCAATTCGGATAAGCCGTGTGCAATTTTTAAGCCTTGCACTACAAAAATATTTTTCATAGCTTTGTAACCAAACAAGAGGTTAGAGTGGCAATTACAAAACGGCACATATTCTTTAATTCTGTACAAAGAATTTCTTATATAGAAAAATCTTTATCTTTTTCACATCTGCCTTTTCACATCTGCCTTTTCACATTTCACCTAAAACCCTTGGCACACAATTTGCCCCCCCCATTTTTATTTTACAACTTTTTCACTTAAAGCAAAGCCAATTAATTACCAGCAAAATTTTAATATCCTTACTAAACAAAATAAAAAAGTTTCAATACTTTAATAAACGAGAGTATTTTGTTGGGTTTATCTAAAATAGTTGCTTTAAAAGATTAGTGATTATTTTAAAAATTTAGAGGTTAAAATGAAATTAAAGTTGTTTTTAGAAATTATTTTATTGAGTATATTAATTATTGGCTGTGGTAAATCCTCCTCAATAGAATATAGAACTGAAGACCCTGATCCAGAAGGTGGAGATGGGACTACAAATAACCCAAGGTTTGATGAAACATATGAAATCCCAGATGATTACAGTACAACAGGATATACTCTATTTACAGAATACGAAAAGTATTTTTTCAAAACTAATGAAACACGTGATATATATATTAGAGGAACTTATACTGAGGGTTCGAGTAATTATGTTTGGTATTATAACCCTAGTAATAATAACGAAATAAAAGAGATTTCAATTGGAACTGCACCAAATGCTTTCATTGACGAAACAAATAACTATTTTGTGTGTTCCATTTCTATTGAAGTAAAAAATAATATTAGTGACTGGAGTGATGTCGAGTTTTATGTGGGGGTCCAAAGTGGGGCAATTTCACAAACTAGTCTCAAATTTGATATTGAAAAGATAAATGAATCAGATGATGCAAACTCAGAAGGTAAAAGAGAAATGAAGGTACATTATGCTTGCCTCGCAAGTAATGACATTCGTGGTAAAGTATATTTTGATATTGATCCAGAAGAAGCAATTAAAGAAGCTTTCAAGGAGTGCAATACTGAGATAATATTTGAAAATGTTAATACCGGTGGAACTGGTAGTAATATTTTGACTGAACCAAGTCCCTCACAAATAACATATAGTAGTGCAGTTGATCAGAGAACAAAATTAGATAATTACTTTATTGAAAATAATTTAATTCGTGCATGGGGTGATCCTAATAATTTATTGGAAAATAAAGTCTATTTAATTGCTATGTCCAGTTTTACTACTTCTGATAATACACTTAATAACCAGATAGGAGTAACTTTTTCAAAGCTTGCCCCTGATGGAAATGGGGATAATATTGCAACTACAGCATATTGTGTTGTTTGGGAGGATAATACCTTTTCTATTGAGACCTATAATAACGCCTTTATGATAGCAGGAGTTGCCACACATGAACTAGGACATGGAAGGGGTGGTTTACTTAGAAATAGTGAATCTTATGTCCCTTTTCTTACAAATAATGATGAAATTGTCTTAGGAAATGGTGATATAATTAAAACTCATGAAGCTGGGCATAACGGAATACATAAAAAAACATGTGTTCTGCGATATAAGGAAAATATGGATGCTTTTCCAGATGAAAAAAAAGTTTGGATTAGTAAACCATTATTTTGTGAAGGACACAAACAAATGTTACTAAATGTAAATTGGACAGAAACAGAGGCTTATCATGACTAAAATAATAATAACAATATTGGTAACGATGTTTAGCAATATAATTCAATACGCACAAGATTTAGAACTACATCTTAAATTGGATAAGACGGAGTATTTAATATGTGAACCAATTATTTGTGAGGTAACAATAATCAATAAAAGCTCACAAGATATTAAGATTACGAATTTTGAAGAGAACCAAAACCATGAGTCTTTGGGGTTTCATCCAATTGCTTCTGCTAATAAATCTAAAGGTATATTTAATACTTTATCTTCATCACATTTTAGTTATAGTGAATATAATTTACTACCTGGTGATACAGCATATTACATGATAGACTTAGTTGAACAATATGGAAATGGTGCAAAACATTTTGCTGGAGGAGGGAGAAGGATAGCAATTATCTCAGATAATTATAAGCTACAATATGAATTACTAACTATGTTAAACAATAAAAAGTATCAGTATTTATCCAATATAGTCGAATTTAGTGTAGTTGAACCAAATGAAGAAGAGGATGCAGTTTTAACTAAATATTTTTTTGATAATCATGAGCCAGAAAAGCTTTTAGAATTAATTGAAGACAATAAAAATAGCAGTTATCTTCTGCTCATGGAAAAAAAATTAATGGCAAGTTATATTTTTAAGGGCGGATATCAAAACCCAAATCTTGTCAAAGAGTATTTAATTTCTAATCCATCAACCGCTCTACTTAAGTATTTTCATACAAGCTATAGATTAGAGTATTTGACAAAATTCTTAAGTGATGATAATTTTAAAAAAACACTTAAGAATAGCAAATTAAGTAATTACACACATGAAAGAGTTAATTTTGATAGAAAACGCAGGCAATACATAATTGAAAAATCAAATAAAATACGAAAGCAGAATAAAATAAAGCATAAAGAAGAAAAGAGGCAACAAAATGAAAAATAAAATAATAATCTTTTTGCTTTTGTCTACAACTATTTTTGCTCAATTGGTTGAACCTTTACCTGTGGAGATTACACAGCAAAGCCAAATCAATTATCAAATTTATCAACTGCAAAAAGAGATAGATAAACAATTTAATGAAGATATAAAAAATGGTTTGGAACCTGAAATAATTAAAATTGATAAAAAAAATGTAATTATTAAAGATAATAAAGCTATTGTTAATATTGATGTTTACTCTAATACCTCTAACAACAAGAGAGTGTTAAAAAACCAAGAGTTAGTCTTTACAAAGAACAATTCTTTTACATTAGAAAAACACCCTCAAATACTTGAGCAAACAATTAAAAGAAGCGTTCCATTAAAGAAGAGCAAAACATCAATTAACACAGCAAAATCTTCAGTGCCAAATAAAACTACATCGGGTGAAATAATTGATATTAGATTAAGTGATAATGTTATAATTCCATATCCCTTATTTCAAAATAATAATAGTGATATTTACGAAATTGATTTTAAATTAACAAAGGATTCATATGACATACAACTTTTTTCTGCTGGTGCAGATGTAGATGGATGTGTTTACTATGATAGCTATATATCAGAATCTGTTTTCAAAAGGGTATCGTTTTATGTTGACCCTGATTGGAAAAGAATAATGTTTTCGAGGGATGAAGATGGAACCCCTGGAGAAATACGTGGTTTTTGGGGTGATGAAAATGTAAGGTTTGAAAGACCGGTTGCAATAGATGTTAATGAAAATGGTGAAATATTTGTATTAGATGCAGAAGCAAAGACTGTTTTTAAATTGCAATATGATTGGACTACAAATTCAATAACAACAACAAGTGGAAGTGTGTTAATAAATTCAACATACTTAAATAATCCATCCGATTTAAGCTATTCTAATGGTGGTTCACCAGGTGCTACTAATGTTCATTTTCTTGCAATAACTGATTTAGAGGATAAATCGATAAAGACATTTAATTATAACGGAGCTTTATTAAATACGTACACTGAATATGCAGGTAGTCAGATAAGCAAACCAAAGCGAATTGTAACTATGCCATCTATCAGCTCTCTTTATAAAAGAATTTTATTTATTGATGATAATAGAATTGTAAGAGCAGATTTAAATAATAATAATACAATGAATGCTTCAGTTAGTGATGATTTCCCCTTAGGCTCTAATCTTTCCGATATTGGTATAACATCAAGTGATTATGGATCTGTTGAAAGTGTAGTAGTCTCGGATAAAGGCAAAAACATGCTTCACCTTTTAGATGCTAATGCAACTTATAATTGTTCTTATAAAGGTCCAACTTATGAAGGGTCATCTTATACCTATATGATTGCACCACTGAGAATATTCAAAACAGCATGGGTACATCAGGGCATTTCAACTAAAGTAAAATTAGATTTTTACACAATGGATATGTGGTCAAGAGTTAGAGGAATTAAAAAATTTGTTCCTGGTGCCGACGTAATAAATATTAGTGTAACACGCGGCACTTTTAAATGGATTTTACACAAATATGAAACAAATAGACAATTGACAAACATAAAAATAGTTGATGTAGCTACTGGCTCAATAATTTCTTATGGCTCAGAATATGCTTTTGATAGTGATTTAATTGCGGGTAGAGATTATAAATGGGTTATAGAATACAAACCATTTTATGACAATTATTATGTTGGATATGAAGTTGGTTGGAAGACCAAAGAAATAACCTTTACTCATAACCTAACAATGCCAACTTACATCGAGGGGAGTTATGCAATTTCTGGTGCTTATACATCCTCCGCTAATGTTGACGTATCCATTTGGGGCAGTTTAACATTAAATGCTGGTGCAAGCATTACTTTCCAGAACGGAGCCTCGTTAATAGTTAATGGCACACTTGAGGTGGATGGAACGTCAAGTAATAAAGCTACATTTGATTTTGTAGCTCAAAACGCCACCTTAAAAAATGGAATAAAAGTAAATACTGGTGGTACAGCCATTATAAATAATGCAATAATTAAAAATGCATACAACGGAGTTTATGTTGATGAGGCTGTTGTTAATGTAAATAATTGTGAAATATTTAATTGCTACTATGGAATTCACCTTTATAGAACAAACTATGTGTCTTACCCAAGTTCATATATAACAAACACAAATTCGCACGATAACGAATATGGAGTAGTTATGTATTACTCAATAGCACATCTCTCATATAATCAATTCAACAATAATTTTGTTGGGGTTGGATGTGCAGATTATTCGTCACCCTATTTAGCAGATAACGATAATCTGAGTGAGTCAAGTGGACATAACAATATTCATCATAATGATTATGGTGTTTTCGCTTATGCTTATTCAAATCCATTTTTAGGTAGAGAAACATGTGTGAGTTATGGTGGCTATAACATTCTTGCACAAAATAATTATGATGATTTACACTCTTACGGAAATTGTACTATATATGCCGAAAACAATTGGTGGGGAGCAGCTCCTCCAATTGCAAGCCAATTTTATCTTTATAATGGTTCAACTTTGGATTATACTCCATATTTAACTTCAGTACCACAAATGAGTCAAAATAAGATAGTAACTCCTGAGGAAGAAATATATAATATTCAATTTAAAAAAGAGCTAAGTAAGTCAGACAATTCAACAAGCATGTTAAAACTATCAAGTTCAGATAAGCCTTCTGGTTTTGATAAGGGTTGGCCAATAGAGTGGAAATTACTTTATGCACGTAATTTAATGAGAGTAAAAAAACATAGCGCAGCAGCAGCAATCTGTGAAAATGTAATTGCTGATTATCCAGATTCATCCCTATCATATCTTGCATTGGATTTGTTACACCAATCTCGGGTAAAAGAGAAAAACAAAACTAAATTTTCTCAATTTGTAAAAGAGAAAGCAAGTAAAAAAGTAAAGAAACAAATATATGGAGTAGCAGAATTGCTTCTTGCTGGTGGTGAAAAGAATGATAGAGTTGCAGTTCTAAATGGAATTGCAAAAAACTATAAAGACACCCCACTTGTTGAATTTGTTCTTTTCCAGAAGTTTATGTTTTACCTCTATGAAGAAAATGATTTAGATTTAGCAAAAACAACATCCGAAGAACTAGGAACACTATTTCCAAAATCAGAATCATACTTTGATTCACAAAGGCATCTTGGTATTGATGTAAAAAGACATTTAAGCCCACAACTTGCAAAAGCTAATTCAGAAGAAACGGTAGCAGAAATACCAGATAGCTATGAGTTGTTAGGTAATTATCCAAATCCGTTTAACCCAAGTACAACAATAAGTTATGCTTTACCATATAACTCAAATGTTGAGCTAACTATATATGACATAACTGGAAAAGTAGTTAAAATATTTAACGAAAATGTTCAATCAGCTGGTTATCAAAATATTATTTGGAATGGTAATAATCAAAATGGAAGTAGGGTTTCTAGTGGTGTTTATTTTTATAGATTCAAGGCTTCTTCTATAGAAAACAACGGAAAGGTCTTTGAGAAATCAGCAAAAATGTTGTTAATAAAATAGATGTCAGACTTTTAGATTACAGATTACAGATTACAGATTACAGATTACAGATTATAGATATCAGATACAAAATTGTAGAGGCGACCCCCGTTGGGTCGTCTTTGCAAAACTTAAGAAGAAAAACAGACATCTTGCAATTCTTGATTTATATATAACAAAATGAAAATAATTATTATACTAATATTTCTATTATCAACCATTGCTCTTGCGGAGCATCCAGATACAACACTAATAAAACTCCAACAGAGAGCAGAGTTTTTTAAAACAGCATCTAAAACATTTGAGGTAAATAGCAAAATACTTGCATCAATTATTTATACTGAGCGCACCCTTAACTACACTTGGGAAGACGAAGCTATGGACGATATTCTTGCAGAAGCTGGTTTAAATAGTTCAATTGGGTTTTGTCAAATTAAACTAAAAACAGCATTCTGGATAGAGGTCCAATTAAATGACACAAGTGCATCCTATGTACCAGCTAAAAAATATTTAGGAGAATTGAGTTTAAGTAACTCTCCGGAAGAAATTATACAGAAACTTGAAAATGATTCACTTAATATTTTGTATGCTGCTGCATATTTGAGAATAATTATTAGTCATTGGGAAAAGAGGAAATTTCCACTTGACGAAAGAGCAGATATACTTGGCACACTATATTCAACTGGTCTTTTTAATAGAAATGGAAGTGAACGTAAGCCAAACAGAAACCCTAAATCAAATGAGTTTGGTAAAAAAGCTGGCGAAGTGTTTATTCTCAATAGAGAGTATTTTGAATAATCTCAGAATTAGAAGATGGGCTTATAAGAGTAATATCGAGTTTGCTAGAAAAAGAATTCACACACTTCGATAAAAAAGTATAGGTTCGCGTTAACAAAGTACAGGCTATTATAGATTAACCGTAAAGTGGATTGCTTAACGAAGTGGGTAATCTGCGTTACACTGACATAAAATGGCAAATGATTATGGAAAACAACAAACTGACAAGGAAGAACGATTCACCGTCTGAGAAAAACCGTTGACGGTCAGAGAAAAATGATTAACTGGCACTTAGAGCGAATAATCCACCAATTCAAAACGGTAAACCTTGTGTGCAAAAGAATAAACCAATATTGGGTAAGGGATTTATAATGGTGGGTTATGAAAAAAATGAAAGGGAATCACATTTTCCACAAAAGTTACTACTTAGGGTTTGCTGAATTTCTAAACACGAATAAGTTTCACTTTAAGTTTGTATAAG
>CBDUTO010000067.1:0-23218 GCA_965370315.1 uncultured Melioribacteraceae bacterium | reverse complement strand
TAATATCAGAGAGACTTTAATATGAAACTTCGGTTAATTTTGCTGGTTTTTTCTGTTGCTGGATTTGCACAAATTACTCCAGGGCCTTTTTTGTTCTCTCCAGCAAATTATTCTAATTACATTCAGACAAACAAATTGAATCTGAGTTGGCTTAAGATTGATGGTGAAGAATTTTATAAAATACAGCATTCTCTAGACTCCAACTTTGCTCCTTTAACAATTGAAGAAAATATTGCCAGATACCATACTAATGCAACCATTTCTGATCTACAACTGACATCTACTTATTTCTGGCGAGTTAAGGCTGATAAAGATAGCTCAGACTGGTCTGATGTTTGGAGATTTACAACGACTGGAAATCCTGTTGTGCCAAATTTATTTTCACCAACTAACTTGGCAAACAACCAACAGCAAACAACAACTTTTACTTGGAGTTCAAATCATGAGAACAGTAACTATCAACTACACATCTCATCATTTTCAAACCTTTCCGATACAGTACGATTAGTTGAACAAAGTGACACGTTGATAGAAATTAGTGGTTTAAAAACCAACACAATTTATTATTGGCATGTAAAATCATTTAATACTGATGGGATTAGAAGTGACTGGTCTGAAATACTTCAGTTTAAAACTGTTCTAGCAACCCCAACGCAGGTTTTTCCGCAAAACTTTACTAACAACGCTGATACTGCATTATCATTGAGGTGGGTTGATGTTCCAAGTGCAAGTAATTTTAATGTCCTATTATCTACTGATCCATTATTTGAAGACGCTGCTGAAACAATTTCAGCAAACGTTCTTATTAACAAATTAGAAATTGATTCTCTAAAAACTAATTCTATATATTATTGGAAAGTAATCGCAGTAAATGCTTTTACTGATTCCAGTAATTGGTCTGACGTTTTTCGTTTTAAAACCAAACTCGCTTCCCCAAGCTTAATTTATCCTAGCGATAGCACGAATAATATAAATATCAATCTTACTTTTAAATGGACTAGCACTTCTGACTTTGACAATTATAATATTCAAATAGCTTTGGATAAAAACTTTAATTCAATTATAATCGAAGAAGAACTAAGTCGGGATAGTCTATTCGCAAGTTTAGATAATTGGACAAATTACTTTTGGAGAGTAAGTGGAAAGAACAATTTAGGTGATCTTTCAAACTGGTCACAAACAAATCAATTTAGAACAAAGCTCCCTCAACCAATACTAGTTTCGCCTAGTAACGACAGCTATTTTGTTACTACTAATTATAATTTTAGTTGGCATAATGTTCTTGGAGCTGATGAGTATAGTTTTCAACTTTCTGAATTTCAAAATTATTCGTCTCTGTTGTTTAACATTACAACTACTGACTCATCTTTGATTCTTGATTCTCTCTCGCTTAACTCGACTTATTACTGGAGAATTCTGGCATCCAGCGAAGCAACAGACACAAGCCGTTGGTCAAATTCGTATAAATTAAACACAACTACCATTTTAGTAGAAACGGATTCTATCAATACTGAACTTAACTATTCAGTCAATCCAACTGATACAATTGGAACCATTCAGATTCACAATTACGGAAATAATGAAGCAAAGTTCTCATCTATTTTAGCATTGCCCGATTCAATTTATTTCCCAAATATAACATCAGCAACGATTCCTCCAAACACAACAAAGTCAATAATTGTTTTTGGAGATACAACAAAAATTGATACGGGATTTTATTTTGGAACTCTTAAACTGATACCGGATCAAGCACTCTCTACAGAAGACACTATTAAAATTCCAATTACTACTTTTGCATTTAAGTCTGTTGGAATTATTAGAGCAGATAGCCTTAATTATGACACCGTTTCTGTTGCCACCAAAGTAAGAGAGAGTTTCATACTAAGCAATGTTAATGGGAATTATCCGCTCCAGATAAATAGTTTTTTCTTCTCTGGAAATGATACGACTGCGTTCAATATTATTAATCTGCCTCAAACAATTCAGCCTGGCGATTCAAGTAGTGTTTCTGTTGAGTTCAGTCCTGTCGTTTTAGATTCGAACAAAGCTGAATTAATTATTGTAACCAATTCTTATCCTAAAAATGATTTTACTGTTACATTAACTGGCGTTGGCAAAGGTGGTAATTTTACAGATTCAACTTTGAACACACTAATACAATTGAGTGACACAACTTTTGAAACACTAACAAATAACAATAAAGAAATAGAATTCAAAAACAATGGAAACTCACAAATCATTTTAAGCACAAGTTTTGTTGAAAACTATTTTAAACAAATTGAAACTAGTTCAACCATAAAGCTAAACCCTGGTGACTCAACAACTATAACATTCCAATATATTACCCCTAATTTTGACACGCTAAATATTGACACATTAAAAATCAATCACAATGCGTTTGGAGAAAACCCTATATCTATTCCACTATTTGGGACATTCGATTCATTAAAAACTTCTAAAAGGATAGTTGATAACTTATATGTTAACAATATGTTATTTACGAATGAGGATTATCAATTTGAGGAAAACAAATCAATAAGTTTTTCTTTAAATGAAAACCCACTTGCTGATAGTGATAACTTGAATTTTAAAATCAACTATTACCAAGGTGGTCCTGGAATAAAGCAAACTGCGACAAATGCTGGTGATAATAAATTTGTTATTCCTTTTCAAAATGTTAATAATTCTGGAATGCTTTTTAAGGGAGAACTTTTTACAAAACAGTCTCTAAATTCAGATCTCGATTCTGTTACTATTTTTGATTTCAAAAACGCACAAATTATTTTTGATAACTACTCAACTCCAGAAATCATGGTTCCAAAATCAACTGCCGGAAACACGGCAGACGAAGCGACTTCAAAATGGGTGATGTTTGGATTTCCTTTTGAGACTGTTATTGCTGATTCTCTCTTTGCTCAATTTGGTGGTATAAGCAACATGGAGGATGGTGAGTGGATAGTTTATAATTACGAAAACGACTTAAATGGCTTCATTCCATTTGAAGACTATTCAATAAGTTCAGGCACTGGATATTTTATTGCACAATCGATGCAAAACACATTTACTATCTCTTATAATTATAAAAATCAAATTTTATCAAAAAAATTAACTGACGCAAAAATTACTCTTCAAAATCCTGGTGAGTGGAATACAATATCTAGTCCGTTTACTTTTCCTGTGGAAGTGGATACGCCGGCGGTTCTTTATAAATACGATGCAAACAATTTAAGATATAGCTTAACCAACATAATGCGAACTGGTGAGGCATATTTTGTTGAGCCAACTATTTCTGAGTTAAACTTAAAAACCTATGGCGAGTATTATCCAGACCTTTTTCCTAAAATCACAAAGTATAGCAATTGGACTCTTACCCTTCTCTTTAATAGCGAAACAGTAAGTGATGAAATTGTTGTTTCAATGTTAGAGTCAGAAAAGACAGCTGTTTCAAAAATTAATTATTTAAATCCACCAAATATTACTAGCAGTTTTGATGCTTACATTAAAGTCGATAATGATGGAAACAAATATCATTCAGATTTTACAACGGCTTCTGAAGGAGCTGTTTGGAACGTTCAATTATTCAGTTCTAAAAATGATGAGCAAATTAACATTACATCATTAATTAACGGAGAATTTCCAAAACATTTTTCAATTCTCTTTTTGGATGAAAACAACATCAAAGTTGGAGCCCTCACTCTAACAAAGGGAGTAGAACGAACTTGTAAATTAATTGTTGGAACCGAAAAGTTTATAAAAGAGACAACCAATAGTCTTAATTCACAATTACCTAGTGAATTTAAACTATCGCAAAATTATCCAAATCCATTTAACCCAAGTACGGTTATTAGATATGAGGTGGGAGACACAAGATTCGTGACTCTGAAAATTTTTGATGTTCTTGGCAGAGAAGTTGCAACGCTAGTAAACAAAGGACAAAGTGCAGGAAATTATGAAGTCAACTTTGATGCAAGTGGTCTTAGTTCAGGATTCTATTTTTGCAAGTTAAACTCGGGAAGCTATAATAAAACAATGAAAATGTTATTGCTTAAATAAAATAAAACCATCTTATACTTTTTTAACCATTCTAGATTATATCTACAATGGTTTTATGCTTTTATTTCCCTCAATTTTATTATTTTTCCATTTATAAACCAATGAGTAACAATAGAAAAATATCACGTCGAAAAATGTTTAAACAAGTGGCTCTTTCACTTTCTATTCCCACATCTTTATTGTGGTATTTTGGAACAAAGAGAAAAATTGCTACAGCCAATAAATCAAGAATAGTAATTCCAATAAATTTGAACAATGGGATTACATTTTTAAATAATGCAATTATCAACAAAGAGAGAGAAAACATTACTGTTTTTTCCTCCAAATGTACACACCTTGGGTGCAAGATAAACAACACAGAAAATGGCAAATTGATCTGCCCATGCCACGGTTCTAAATTCAATTTTAATGGAGTTCCACAAAATGGCCCAGCAACAAAGCCATTAACAAAACTGGAAATTGTTAAAGATAAATCCACCGGAGAGTTGGTGGTTTATGTTTAGAGTGTTAATTGTCATTGCGAGGAGTCCGATGTTTTTCGGACGACGTGGTAATCTTTTACAGATTGCTTCATCCCACAAATCGGGATTCGCAATGACGGAGTTGTGTTGTGTCTAAACCCAAATCAAAAATATACTCCAAACTATTTGGCTCTACTTTCGGTCAAATTGCAATCTCAACATTTTTTATCTCTGGAATTACAGGAATTATTCTTGCTGTTTTTTATGATGTAAACCAGCCTTACAATTCTATTTCCACAATGTTAATTTCCAATCAACCAGCTTCATTTATGAGATCGCTCCATTATTGGAGTTCACAAATGTTTTTAGTTTTTTCAATTCTTCACATTTGGGATCACCTTCGAAAATCAACTGAGCAAAATGTTAAATCTGGTGTTTGGATTAGACTAACCCTTTCAATTTTTGCAATATTTTTTGTAATGCTAAGTGGATTTATTTTAAAAGGTGATGTAGATAGTCTTCAAGCAAAACGAATCCTGACAACTCTTCTCGATTCTATTCCACTGATCGGAAATTATTTATCAAATTCCTTATTGGGAAGCAAAGAAGATTTTCAGCTAGCATACGTGCACCACATTGCAACTGCAACCATTTTTATTTGGATAATTATTGTTGAACACACCGAACAGATTTGGCCAAAATCTAAAACAATAATTTATTTTTTAGTTCCAACTATTCTTCTATCTATCTTTTTTATTCCATCTCTTCACGATGGAATAAGTCCTGTTATGAAGGGGCCTTGGTATTTCCTGGGCATGCAGGAATTGTTTTATTATTTCACTTCTCCAGAAATTGTATTGTGGGGAATCTTAATTTTCGTTTTGGTTATTGGAATAATTCCAAAATTAAATTTTGCTTGGGCAAAGAAAACTAAAATCGTTTTGCTAATATTGGTTATTATCTATTTGCTTCTTTCTATTGTTGGATATTTCTTTCGTGGAACAAATTGGGAATTCAGAGTTCCATGGAATAACGAATATTTTTCACACAACAATTCTAATCCAATTAATAATAGCAGAAGTCTATTAACTGACTTTAAACCAACAAATCAAATTAGCAACGTTCTTGGAAGAAACGAAGGTTGTCAGTATTGTCACGAAGGAATGTCTGGGTTTTCTCCATCACATAATCCGGAAGCTATTGGCTGCGTTTCTTGTCATCTTGGAAACTCATTCACAATAGATAAAGAACTTGCACATTCTGGAATGATAAAAATCCCAGGCAATTTAGAAACAGCTCATCTCTCTTGCGGCACAACTGATTGCCATCCTGGAATATCGGAACGAGTTGAAAACTCAATTATGAATACAATGAGCGGTGTTGTTACTGTTAATCGATTTGTGTTTGGTGAAGAACCAGATTTAAACAAACTTGCTAATATTAAATATATTGGTAACTCTGCAGCAGATATTCATCTCAGAAATCTTTGTGCCTCGTGTCATATTGGAAATGAGAAAGTTGAATACGGACCAATTACTGAACTCTCGCGCGGGGGTGGATGTAATGCATGTCATTTAAATTATACGGAAAATTCTGAAAACGATTTATATTTGCTAACTGCTTCTGTTGGTGATTCTTCACTTATTAAATTTCATCCTTCTTTAACTTTGGAAGTTACAAACAATCATTGTTTCGGCTGCCACAGTCGCTCTGGAAGAATTTCCACAAGCTACGAAGGCTGGCATGAAACGCAGATTTTGAAGGATGATTTTCCAAACGACGGAAAACACAGACTTCTTAAAGATGAGCGAGTCTTTGAGTTTGTGTCTGCAGACGTTCACCATACAAGAGGAATGGATTGCATCGATTGCCACAATAGCTACGAGCTTATGGGCAATGGAAATCTTAATGCACATCAAAACGAGCAGACCAGCATTGAGTGTGAAGATTGTCACACAAATAGTGAATCTAACTTTGTCACTTTTGACCAACTCGATTCAGAATCCAGAAAAATTGTTGAGTTGCGAAAACTTGATAAACCTAACCGCAAGTATTTAACCACACGAAAAGATTCAATTCCATTAATAAATACTTATATAAATGAGAACAATTCAAAAGTGCTAATTGGTAAAAATAGCAAAAAAGAACTTAAGTTAAATCCACCAAGTTTTATTTGCGAAGAGGGAAAAGCACACGACAGACTTTCGTGCAACAGCTGCCACACCGCTTGGGCACCACAATGCGTTGGCTGCCATACTGAGTTTGATAAAAATGCAGACGGTTACGACAACCTAACAAAAACCGAAACCAATGGTGCCTGGCGTGAATTACTCGGTGAATTTTTTGCTGAAGCTCCAACCCTTGGGGTTATGAGCTCTGGAACAGAAAACGAGAAAATTGAGACCTTCGTTCCTGGAATGATAATGACTTTGGATAAATCCTCTTTTACTGGAAGTGATGAAGTAAATATTTTTCACAGATTATTTGCTCCAACAATTGCTCATGCAATTTCAGCAAAAGGGCGTAAATGTCAATCGTGCCACAATGATCCACTTGCTATTGGTTATGGACGTGGAGAGTTAGAGTTTAGCAGTGATGGCAAATGGACTTTCCAAAATGATTTTGCAGTTGATGAACACGACAATCTTCCTCAAGATGCTTGGATTGGCTTCCTCAACGAGAATCAAGGAGAAGCCACACGCATTGGCTCACGTCCGTTTACAATTGAAGAACAGAAGAAAATATTGGCAGTTGGCGCTTGTTTAACTTGCCACGATGACAACTCAAAAATTATGATAAAATCACTCTCTAATTTTGAGGGGCTGTTAAAACAAGTTTCAAAAAAATGTGTGTTGCCAAATTTTAAGGAATTCTAAAATTGAAAAAATTAATTTTCATCATCATCTTTTCTCTGTCCATCACTGGATGTAATAATAAAAATGATTCAGAGTATTCCAAATCTATAAAAGATTTTCATTCACAAAGAATTAAGCGATTAAAACTACCCAACAGTTGGTTGTCGTTAGCTGGTCTTTTTTGGTTAAAGCAGGGTGAAAATAGTTTTGGCTCAGATGAATCAAATGACATTGTTTTTCCAAACAAATTAGCATCAGACTTTTTGGGTGCTTTTGTATTAAAAGACTCTGTTGTTTTAGCAAAAATTGCTGATGGGGTTAAAGTATATTTAAACGAAATTCCTGTCTCTTACCAAATAATGCATAACGATTTAAGCATTAATCCTACAATATTGAAACATGGTTCTCTCAGTTGGTATGCAATCCAAAGAGGTGATCGCTTTGGCATTCGACTAAAAGATTCTGAAGCTTCTCTACTAAAGGAGTTTGAAGATATTGACATGTTTGAAATAGATTCTACATGGAGAATACCGACCCAGTTTATTGAGTACGCTAATCCCAAAGAGGTTCTAACTCCTACAGCAATTGGAACATTCGAAAAAACTATGGTGCTAGGAAAACTTGAATTTATAATTAATGGAAAACATTTTTCACTTGAACCTTCTGTTTCAGAAAATGGTTACTTCTTAGTTTTTGGAGATAGATCGAATGGCGACGAAACATATGGAGCAGGAAGATTCTTATTTATAGAAAAGCCAGATTCATCCGAACAACTTTATATTGATTTTAACAAAGCATATAATCCTCCATGCGTCTTTACTAAGTATGCAACATGTCCTTTACCTCGGAAAGAGAATTCTTTGAAGATTAAAGTTCTTGCTGGCGAAAAGAATTTCCATTCTGAATATCATTAACTAAATTAGGTTTATAATTTTAAATTTTATTAAGGGAGAATTCTAATGAAAAAATCAATTTTAATTTTACTACTAGTATCCATAGCTATTTCAGCACAAGATTTTAAACGCTATCAATTTAAATCTGGAAAAGTTGTTTATGAAACAAGCGGTTCAATGACAGGAACTGAAACAATGTACTTTGATGATTATGGCATGTTAGAGTTAAAAGAGACAAAAGCTACACTAGAGATGATGGGAATAAAACAAGTAACTGATACAAAAGTGCTAATGAATGGGAAATGGATCTACACAATTGACAAAAACTCAGGCGAAGCAAACAAAATGGAAAACCCTCTCTACTCAATGTTTCCAGAAGGTGGCGACCTCGAAAAAGTTGGCGAAGAGATGATGATAAATATGGGTGGCAAAAAAATTGGGTCCGAAACTCTTCTTGGAAAAGAGTGTGACATTTGGGAAATTAAAAAATTAATGTCTAAAGTTTGGGTTTGGAAATCAATACCAATAAAATCAGTAGTAAATATGATGGGAATGAATATTACCCAGATAGCAACAAGTGTTGACGTTGATATTTCCGTTTCTCCTGATAAATTCAAAATTCCAGAAGGGGTTGAATTCAAAGATATGGGAAACATAGATATAAATAGTTTGATGGGAAATTAGATTGAGCAATGTTCTTGTTTTATTCGTTTTTTTATCATCTTTCATTTACTCACAAAATTTTCTCGTCGTAGATTCATTAGATAAAAACTTAATCAATCTAACTTTTAACGACGAGCATGCTGAGGTTAAGCATATTTGTGACTCTTTAATAAGTTTGGATTCTAAAAATCCGAAATACTATTTTCACTATTTCGGAGCAGATGCTCTTCAGCTACACGAAAAGATAAACCATTCTCCATTAAGTGGTCGAGACTCTCTTCGTGAAATTCTCGTAGACCTTTCGATAGAAAAACTCGATGAAGCAATTCAGATTTTAGATGATGTTCCAATGACTCCTAAAAATCGCTTTTACATTGCCTCCCTACATGGTTACTATTCACGCTTTTCTGGATTAAATAGATCTTGGTGGTCTGCATATGTAAGCGGAACAAAAGCAAATAAAATGTTTGAGGAGCTAATTGAAGAGTATCCAGAATGTTATGATGCATATCTTTACCCAGGTGTTTTTGGATACTATGCAGCACGCTTAAATGGATTTACTGGTTTTATTGCCACTATTCTAGGAGTCTCTGGAAATAGAATTGATGGAATGAACTATATAGAACTTGCACTCAAAAATGGAATATTAGTCTATCCGCAAGCACTTTTAATGATTTTAGAAATTAACACAATAATGGAAGACAACCCCCACAAAACAATTCCATACTTCGAAAGATTTCTAGAAGAGTTCCCTAAAAACAAGAGAACAACAAATTGGTACGGACACACACTCTTAAATATTTATAAAACCGATGGAATTAATAATAAAATTAATGGTGCTCCAATTGGTGTGATTGATAACTTTGTAAAATCAAAATATTTTTTTCTAACTGAGCAGCTTGATTCATCAGCAAAGTATTCAAAAAATGCATTTAATAATCCCAACACTTGGAGAGGGATAATTGAACACACAAAGTACTATTCTGTTTATACTAATTGGCTTCTTAAAAAAAATAATGTTGAAAAAAATTACAACTCAAATTTAAGTGCGCATTATTTATCCCTTTTTGAACTGGATTTAAACAACCAAACAGAATCTAGATATATTTACAAACTCACATCAGCACTGGTAAATAAGGATTATTTGGAGTTTACCAAACTCTCAGAACTTAATCCAAAGTTTAAGGAAGTATATTTTGAAGCTGAGTTTAACCTACTCCAGGGTGTTTTCCTTTTCCAACAAAACAAACTAAATGATTCTTTACCATATTTTGAAAAAGCAGAAAAGTCATCCGATTGGCGGAAGCGAACTATTGCTTTACGATATCAGTTGGATGTTTATTTAAAAGAAACAATCTCTCTCGACAAAGTCCTTTTTCTAATTGAAAAAATTGAAGAAACAGACTACAACAAATTGGTTTTTAGATTAGATGATTTGCGTGAAAAATATCTCTTGTAAATATCCACAAAGACAATTTAATTTGAACCGCAAACCATACTCTTCTATCTTGACATTGATTGTTTCTTTCTTTACTATTTATTGAGTTTTATAAATAGTTTTATTAGGAGGATAAAATGGTTTACGAGAGTTTAATTGCAATTTTAGAAACACATCTAGACGATTTAACAAATTCTTGGGTCACTGAAGTTAATGATTCCGATTACCTAGAAACATATAAAAAACTATCTGATGAAAACCTTTATAATAGGGGCAAAATTCTCTTTTCAAACTTACAGGATTGGCTTCTTAACGGAGCTTCAAATGATGACGTTGCCGATTATTTTCAAAAAATTGGTAGTGAAAGAATTAATGAAGGTTTTCCACTTTCAGAAATCTATTTTGCACTCTATCTAGAGAAAAAAGTTCTTTGGAGTTTTGTTGCTTGGAAAGACGAAGTGGCTGGAGTTTTAACTGCACAAGACGCCATAGAATATATGGCTGAAATAAACAACTATTTTGATTTAGGAAATTTCAATATTATTCGTGGATATATGAGCAACCTATATGCACATATTTCAGACTCAGATAAATATACAAACGAAGAATTAGAAAAGCTTTTAACTAAGGGAGCCTTATTTCAAGAGAGTATAAAAAAAATTCAGTCTCAAATGTATAGCGAAGGATTAAGTGTTGGAATGGTTAGGTAGAATTCTAGACCAACTTTAAACAATACTTTGTTTTTACATATCATTTCATCCCATATAATTTTATTTTTGTGGTTCAATTTAATTAGACAGTGGAAGAAATGAAGAAAATATTTTTGCTCATAATAGTATTTAGTTTTAGCATATTAATTGCAAACAATAGAGAGGATACATATTTAATAAATCCCGTTGAAACCCCTCACGGAATTTTGCTAACCAATAATTATGAGTCTACATTATATCTTCTTAATAATGGAATCTTAACAAAGCTTATTTCTGCGCCGGGTTGTGGTCGGTTTATTCAAATATCTTCAGATGGAAATCTAGTAGGATTAAAATTTATTGACTCAGAATCCTATCTTCAAACTCCAGCAATTTATGATTTAGAAAAGCAAGAACTCATAAAACTCTCTGGGCTAGTTAAGAATGTTGGTCAAGTTTCGTTTTCAGAAAATGGATTAATCGCTTACACTATTGAAAATACTCTTTTTGTTAAAGACGAAATAGAAACAATAAAATACGATTTAGGTTTCTACACAAACAGAGCCTCTATTTCTCCAAATGGCAAATCTGTTATTTATAAAAACAATAGTGATCAGTTAATTCTTTTAGATTTAAAATCTAAAACAACCAATCAAATTACTGATGATGAGAATGGGTTTTATAATGCGGCTTGGTCTCCTGATAATTCACACATAGCATTTCAATCAATTAATGCAAAAATACATTTATATGATCTTGAGAGAGAAAGAGTAATTAATGTTGGTGATGGCGAAAATCCAAAATGGTCAAAAGATTCTAAATCTATAATATTTTTTAACAAAGAAATTGATTTTAAAAACGAAAAATTAATTAATTCTGATTTATTTGAATACCAAATTCAAAAGGAAGAATTAATTCAAATTACAAATACAGAGAATATATTTGAAATGAGCCCGTGTTATTCATTAAACGGTGAAATTCTTTATCAAAATTATTTACTCAATGAAGTATCTAAAATAGACCATGAAAAAGTAATTTCTAAAATAATATACAAGTTTGAAGAAACATTAGAGACTGATGTTATCTACTCAAACAACAAACTTGTGAATCCTGATATTATTGCAAGCCTTGAACAATGGGAACATATTCATCAAGTTTGGGATACTCGAGATGCGGGATCTTGGGTAAGTGATCCAGTAAACTCTGATCACCAAGGTTATAATTGCTGTGGTGCAGCAAGCGCAATGGAAATAATTGCTTCATACGGTATTTTACCACCCGACCCAATTAATACGCACGGTCATACAAGCAATTACGGAAAATATCTCTCCGATAGTTATGTATACAACAATAATACTTATAGTGGTTTTTCAATTTCATCTGGTCGTCCAGGATTTTATACTGGTGCACATGGGTTTATGTGGAACAACCGTGGAAGTCCAAACAGCAATGCAGAATCATTTTTAACAAAGCATGGCATAGATGCATCACATTCATCTAATATTACGTGGAGTAAAGTAAAACAGGAGCTTGATTTAGAATTTCCATACATGCTCTGTTCTACAAGCCTTACTTCTGGACATATAGTTGTTGGCATTGGTCAATATGGTGATGGTCATTCCCTCTACTGCAACGATCCCTATGGTGATAAAAATGCTGGTGACTATGGGAGGAGCCGCAATGGGAAAAATGCAATTTATGATTGGGCAGATGCCAACACAGGACATATAACAATTACTCCAGTCGTTTGGGGAGTTACTGCTCGCTATAGTCGAACTCTTCGTTTAACTAGTACTTATCCAGCAAATAACAGCACTAATATTCCTATATCTGTAAATCCCAAAATGTATTTTTATGGTGAGATAAACCAAGCATCCTTGGAAAACAAAATAGAACTAATTGACGATTCTGGTCTCCCTATTTCAACAAGTTATGATTTTAGTCAGTGTAATGAAGGAATTATCACAATTATTCCTAACCAAACGTTGAATGAAAATGAAAATTATTCTATTATTATTTATAATGGAATTGAAGGGACATCTGGAGTTTTGTTTAATCAAAACAACAAAATGACTTTTACTACTGGCAGTATATTTTCTATTAGTGGAACGACAATAGATAGTTTTGATTCAACAAGTGATTTGGATTTTACAACAAGTGGTGTGGATGAAGACTTCACATCATTTAGCATTACTAATGAAAAGATTTTTGATGGCGATAACTCAGCAAAACTAGAGTATGTTTTCACTAATTCAAGTGGTAGTTATTGTAGAATTTTATATTCAACAGAACCAGAGCTAAACAATTTAAGTGTAAACTCCATTGGTCTTTGGGTATATGGCGACAACAGTAAAAACTCTCTACAGTATTGGTTTTCTAATGAGCAGGGTAATCTCTTAATGGGATACCAAGAAAGTATTAATTGGGTTGGATGGAAATTTATTTCTGTTGATTTATCTACTATCGAAAATGTTAGCGCCTTAACATTTAACTCAGTTGCTATTCGTCAATCCACAGGTGGTCAGTTAAGTGGGTCTATCTTTTTTGATAAAATGATTCTCTTTAATACTCAGTTAGAAATAACTAGTTGCTCTCCAGCACAACTTGAAAATAATGTAAAAATTGATTCTCCAATTGTTGTTGAGTTTAATAAACCTTTCGATGTTAACTCCCTCCAAAATGCGTTTCAAATTTCACCATCTACAAATGGTTCATTTATTTGGAATGTTGAAAATACTAAGCTAACGTTTACACCAAATAACTATTTAATACCGAAAACAAATTATAAAATTACAATTGATACATCTGCAAAGGCTTTGGATGGTACTAACTTAAATTCAAAACTATCTTTCATTTTTGAAACAGAAAGAAATAAACTCTCTTTAATATCAACCTATCCAAGTAAAAACGAGATTGATATAAGTACAAAGCCTGATATTATTTTAAGTTTCGACGAAGCAATTCTTTCCTCAACATTAGTAAATAATGTCTTGTTTCAGGACAACAGTGGTAACAATGTCACTATATTTGTTGACCAAACAGAATATATCAATGGAGTAATAAAATTTGCACCGACAACTACCCTCAATGAAAACAGCACATATAAAATTATTCTTTCTGAAAACATAGGTGATACAAAGGGACTTGCCTTCAATGAAAATATAGAAATAGTTTTTACTACTGAATCAAACAAATATATTTCAGGAAATATATTTGAGGATTTTGAAAATAACACAGGGTGGTCAAATCCTTTCGAAACTGAAGGTAGTATTGGATTAGATTATATATCATCCCGTTTTGTTATAAGTAATGCTAAAAGAAAAGCTGGAAATTATTCTGGGAAACTTGAGTATAAATTCCTAGGAATAGGAGCTCTTTGTAGAACAAGTAATTCTGAGATTCCAAAAATTTCTTCACAACAAAATTTTGGTTTGTGGATCTTTGGAGATAATTCAAAAAACACTTTAGAGTATTGGTTTACAAATGATGATCAAACTATAAAAAAATGCTTAATTGATACTTTGAATTGGACAGGGTGGAAGTTAAAAAGTATCATGCCTTCTAATTTTACAAGTAGCGATTCAATAAAATTTAACAGTCTTGTTGTTAAACAAACTGAAAATGGCAATACCTCTGGAACAATTTATCTTGATGATATGCAAAGTGATATTCTTCTTCCTGTAAAAAATAAAACAACCAATATTCCCGATGAATACTCACTATCACAAAATTATCCAAATCCGTTTAATCCAACGACAACAATAAAATATTCAATTCCAACAGTAAGATCGTTGCGCACAACGTCGCAACATGTTACTTTAAAAATATACGATATTCTTGGTCGTGAAGTGACAACACTTGTAAACCAGAAGCAGAATGCTGGAAATTATGTAGTGTTATTCAATGCTAGCAACTTAACCAGTGGAATTTATTTTTACAAATTTTCTTCTGGTGAGTTTGTCTCAACTAAGAAATTAGTTTTATTAAAATAAAAAGCATTGAAGAGCTTAAACAAAAAGACTTTCATAGATAAATATACTGTAGGATAATTCCTCTTTATATTTTCACGCTTTTAATATTTAGAAACACTCAGGTTTTTATGGAATCATATTATGAAATAGTTGGCTACGTTGGCTCATTTTTAGTAGCACTGTCGCTGTCAATGAAAAATATCCGTCTATTACGAAGAATTAATTTAATTGGTGCTAGTACATTTGCAACATACGGCGTTTTAATAGATGCAATGCCTGTCTTTATGCTTAATGGATTTATTGTTTTAATAGATATTTACTATCTATATAAAATGTATCGGACTAAAGAAAAATTTCAAATGGTTCCTGTCTTGGATAAAAAACACAACTATTTAAAACTATTTTTAGATTTTTATAGTGTTGATATACTAAAATACTTTCCAAAATTTGACAAGTAAAATATCGACAATTTAGAATGCTTCTTTTTACTTAGAGATTTGCGCACAGTTGGTCTCTTGATATTTGAAGAAATTTCAAAAGATGTAATTAAACTACATCTTGATTATGCAATTCCAGACTACCGTGATATGAAATCTGGAAAATACTTGTACAATACTGAAATAAAGTATCTTAAAAAGAAAGGATATAAAGAGATAACAACCGAATCTGATGTTCCTCAACATATAAAGTATTTACTTAACCTTGGATTTAAGAAATCAAACGAAACTGCATCTGTTTATATCAAAACAATTTAAAGTGTAACAGTCATTGTGAGGAGTCCGTTCTTTTTGGACGACGAAGCAATCTCCTGAAGATTGCTTCGCAAAAAGAAGCTCGCAATGACAATAGCCACACGTGTTTACCATCAAAACGAACCAATCTAAACAGAAACCGATGAATCCTTTTACTCCACATATCATCCCACATGAATAAAATAATTGGAGCTTTTTTTAAAATGGAACAGAAAACTCAACCAAAAGTTGTTATATTTACGACCCCAACTTGTAGATATTGTGTAATTGCAAAAAGATACTTCAGGGAAATGAAAATTAAATTTACTGATGTTGATGTTTCGAGAGACCAACGTGCAGCTGCGGATATGCAACGTAAAACTGGTCAGCAAGGCGTACCTGTAATTGCAATTGGTAGTAGTAGACCATTAGTTGGGTTTGATAAACCAAAAATTAATAGATTATTAAACATAAAATAACGGAGATATAATGAAAGTTAAACCATTAGATGACAGAGTTCTTGTTGAAGTTGCTGTTGAAGAAGAAAAAACTGCTTCTGGAATTATAATACCAGATACTGCAAAAGAGAAACCACGCATGGGTAAAGTTGTTGCTGTTGGAACTGACGAAGAGTTACAAGAAATTATTAAAGTTGGCGATAATATTCTTTTCGCAAAATATGGTGGTGAAGATATTACCGTTGGAGCTGATGAATATAAAATTGTTCAACGTGGTGATATTCTTGCTGTAATTGAAGACTAGTTAGTAAGTGCTATTGCGAGGAGTCAGTTTTATGGACGACGTGGCAATCTTTAACAATTAGTAAAATATTAACCCAACCAATATTAATTGTGTTGGGTTTTTTTTAATCCTTCTATAAACACATATATTTTACATCCAACACAAAATCCAAATACCCCCTCAAGAAATGCAAAAAAGATAAGAGCTATTCCAATTATTATGACTGCAGCTTGGAAATCCATAATTGAAAAAAGAAAAATTAACACACTAAAAACAAAACCCATTTTTGCAGCAAATATTTTGGGACTTCCTTCAATTAGCTTTGGTCTTATATTTAGCATTCGTAAAATGCTTTTACTAAAAGCAGAATAAAAACTATATAAAGGATCTATAAATCCACGAATAAAAAAATCTATTGCTAAAAAAAATATAATAAAATTATATGATGTAACTAAAAATAGTACAACTGTAATCGCAGATAAAAGTGCATTTATTCTTGCTGCATTTTCATCCACTTGTTTGAAAGATACTGGACACGCTTGACTCACGAAAAACTCCTTATTAATAAGACAACAACTCACATTTAAATTTTAAGAGTGTAAACATACATAAATATTTTTGTATTACTTTATATATGTTTCGTTTATAGTTGTAAAATTATTAAAAAGCGTGCTTTGGGTTGCATTATTTGTAGTAGTGGGGAAATTTACCTCCCCCCTACTTTATATTATAAATTACACTTGTTCTAATGCTTGCTCTAAATCAGCTATTATATCTTCAACATTTTCAATTCCAACCGAGAGACGAACTAGTCCATCTGTAATATTAGCTTCTTCTCTAATTTCTTTCCCCATTGAGGCATGAGTCATACTTGCAGGATGTTGGATAAGTGATTCAACTCCGCCAAGACTAACAGCAAGTTGCGAAAGTTTAACAGAATTCATAACAGCTTCGCCAGCTGCAAAACCACCTTTAACTTCAAACGTAATCATTCCGCCCTGAGCTTTGTGTTGACGTTGTGCAATTTCATATTGTGGATGTGATTTTAATCCAGGATAGCGAACCCACTCAATTTTGGGATGAGCCTCTAACCACTCAGCAACTTTTTGAGCAGATGTACAATGACGCTCCATTCTTATCGCAAGTGTTTTTAATCCTCGGTGAACTAAGAATGAATTGAACGGATCTATTACTCCACCAGTTTGATTAAGAGTTTTTCTAAAATGTAAATATGTTTCTTCGTCTTTAACAACAACAATTCCTCCCACAACATCAGCATGACCATTTAAGAATTTTGTTAAACTGTGTAGAACGACGTCCGCTCCTAAATCTAAAGGCTTTTGTAATGCTGGAGACATGAATGTGTTATCAACCACAAGTTGTGCATTGGCTTCGTGAGTTATTTTTGCTGCTGCTTCCAAATCTGCTATAGCAAGAGTTGGATTTCCTGGAGTTTCAATGTAAACAACTTTTGTATTTGGTTTAATTGCACTCTTAATTGCATCTAAATTTGATGCGTCAACAAAAGTTGTTTCAACTCCAAATTTTGAAAAGACTGTTTTTAACAACGTAACTGTTGGTCCGTAAACAGCCTCCGAGCAAACGATGTGATCGCCTGCTGAAAGAAGTGCTGAAAAAACAGTATGAACAGCTGCCATTCCACTTCCGCAACCAAGTGCTTTGTGTCCATTCTCTAATGCAGCAATTGCGTCTTCCATTGCTTCTATTGTTGGATTAAGCATACGGGTATATATATATCCCTTTTGCTCACCTTTAAATAAAGAACCACCATGTTGAGCTGATTCAAACTTAAATGTTGATGTTTGATAGATTGGTGGAACTACAGGACCGTGCTCGTATTCTCCAATTCCGGAATGAATGCATTTGGTGTCAAATCCAATGTTTTTTAATTCTGACATTTTAACTATCTCCTTTGTAATCAATAGATTACAACAATTTCTAAAATATTTTATGTGTTAAATTATCTTTTTTGATATTTAAAACCAAAAAGCCGTGAATAAAATCCACGGCTTTCTTAGTATTAATTATATAGTAATGTTTAGCTAAACATTATAATATTTTTATAACGTTGGTTCTTCATCAGTATTTGTATCAGTGTTTTCTGAATTGCCATTTCCATTGCCGTTACCATTTACATCTTCAACAACAACTTTTGCGATATCGGCAATTGAATCACCATCTTTAAGATTAATAACTCGAACGCCTTGAGTATTTCTACCCATTACACGTATTGCTTTAACACCTTGACGAATTACCATTCCTTTAGTAGTAATAATAACCAACTCATCTTTATCATTAACTTCCATTAGTGCCATAAGGTTTCCGTTTTTCTCACCAGCCTTAATTGTTTTAACTCCTTTACCACCACGGTTAGTAATACGATAATCCTCAATATTACTTCGTTTCCCGTAACCTTTATCTGTAACAACAAGAAGTGTAGAAACACTACGCACAACAATAAATCCAACAACTTCATCTCCAGGAGAAAGTCTAACTCCCCTTACACCAGTCGATGTTCTACCCATGCTCCGAACTTTTTCTTCTTCAAAGCGGATAGCCATTCCAGATTTTGTTCCAATAATAATATGGTTGTTTCCATCTGTTAATTTAACAGCCATAAGTTTATCACCAGGAACTAAGTTGATTGCGTTAATTCCACCTTTACGAACATTTGCATAAGCAGAAAGAACTGTTTTCTTTATAGTTCCGTTTTTGGTCGCCATAACAAGGTATTTATCGTCTGTGTATTCTTTAACTGTTACGAATGCTGTAATTTTATCGTTCTTATCTTTCTCAAGCAAGTTGATAATCGAACGTCCGCGTGCAGCTCGTCCAGATTCTGGAATTTCGTAAACCTTTAACCAATATGCCCTACCAAGATCTGTAAAGAACATAATATATTGATGAGTTGATGCAATAAACATATGCTCAATAAAGTCTTCATCCTTAGTGCCAGCACCGGTAACACCTCTGCCACCACGTCCTTGTTTTCTGTAACCACTAACTGGAATTCTTTTAATGAAACCACTATGTGAAATTGTAACAACAACATCTTCTTCAGCAATAATATCCTCAAGAGAAAATTCTTTTGGATCATGAATTATTTCTGTTCGTCTTTCATCACCAAATTTATCTCTTACTTCAATTAGCTCTGTTTTGATAATTGTAAAACGTCTTTCTTCGTTATCTAAAATGCCTTGAAGTCTTTCTATTAATTTTTTTATTTCTTTATATTCATTCTCAATCTTCTGACGCTCAAGCCCAGTAAGCCTTTGAAGACGCATATCCAAAATTGCTTTTGCTTGAATTTCTGATAATATAAATTTCGTCATCAAATTATTTCTTGCAGTCTCGGCATCTTTAGAAGCTCTAATTACTTTAATTACTTCATCTATATTATCAAGAGCAACAATGAAGCCTTCTAAAATGTGTGCACGTCTTTCGGCAGATTCTAATTCGTATTTTGTTCTACGAACTAAAACTTCCATTCTGTGCTCAACATAATATTTAATCATTTCTTTAAGAGTTAATACTTTTGGAATTCCTCTTACAAGTGCAAGCATAATAACGCCAAATGTTACTTGCATTTGTGTGTGCTTAAATAATTGATTTAAAAGTACAGCAGGTTGTCCATCACGTTTTAATTCAATAACCACACGCATACCATCTCTATCCGATTCATCTCTAAGATTAGAAATATCTGTGATTTTTCCTGAACGAACTAAATCAGCAATTTTTTCAATTAGGTTCGATTTGTTTACTTGAAAAGGTAACTCAGTAATAATTATTGATTCGCGATCATTTTTATGAGTTTCAACATTTGCTTTAGCTCTAATTACAACTCTACCACGCCCAGTTTCGTATGCACTACGGACTCCTTCGTAGCCATAGATAATTCCGCCAGTAGGAAAATCTGGAGCAGTAATGTGTTTCATTAAATCTGGAGTAGTAATTTCTGGTTCCTCGATGTAAGCAATTACACCATTGATAGTTTCAGTAATATTGTGAGGTGGAATGTTTGTTGCCATTCCCACAGCTATTCCAGTTGCACCATTTACTAATAGGTTAGGAAAATATGATGGCATCACAGTTGGTTCTTGAAGTGAGTCATCAAAGTTGGGTGAAAAGTCGCAAGTGTTTTTATCTAGATCTCTAAGCATCAATTCTGAAATTTTTGCCATACGAGCTTCTGTATAACGCATTGCCGCTGCATTATCACCATCGACAGAACCAAAGTTTCCTTGCCCCTGAACAAGTGGGTAACGCAAAGAAAACGGTTGCACCATTCTAACCATCGAATCGTAAACAGCTGTATCACCGTGAGGGTGATACTTACCAAGAACCTCACCCACAATTCTTGCAGATTTTTTATACGCCTTGTTGTGAGCAACACCAAGTTCGTGCATTCCATAAAGTACACGACGATGAACTGGTTTTAATCCATCTCGCACATCAGGTAAAGCTCTTGAAACAATTACAGACATCGAGTAATCGATGTATGATGATTTCATTTCGTCTTCAAGTGTAACTGGTAATATTTTTTCAAAAAATGTTGACATAATTTTTTATCTACTTTTTATAATTATAAAAATTTGTTTTTACTATTTTGTCATTCCGTGATGCTTTTACACGGAATCTTATTCTTTCTTCTAAAAAGCAACTGTCATTACGAGGAGTCTTTTTTTTGACGACGAAGTAATCTGTTATAGATTGCTTCATCCCACAAAACGGGATTCGCAATGACACGTTTCCTTAAGTATCAATATTCGCATACTTAGCATTCTTCTCAATAAATGCTCTTCGTGGTTCAACATCATCGCCCATAAGGGTTTCAAACATTTTATCTGCTGCTGCAGCATTTTCGACATTTACTTGTAATACCGTTCTAGTTTCCGGATTCATTGTTGTATCCCAAAGTTGATCTGGATTCATTTCGCCAAGACCTTTATAACGAGAAATTGTAACACCTTTTGGAAGACTGCTTTCACTATCTTCATTTTTCTCTGTTGAATTTCCTTTATATCTTACCAATATTTTATCTCGTTCATCATCATTATAGGCGTATGTCTCTTCCTTCCCTTTTTTGATTTTGTAAAGAGGTGGTTGAGCAATATATATTCTTCCAGTCTCTACAAGCTCTTTCATATAACGATAAAGGAACGTCAAGATTAACGTGCGAATATGGCTACCATCAACGTCAGCATCAGTCATAATAATGATTTTACCGTATCGTGCTTTTTCCGCATCAAATTCTAATCCAATTCCAGCACCAATTGCAGAAATCATAGATTTAATTTCGTTGTTCTCTAAAATTTTATTCAACTTGGCTTTTTCAACATTAAGTATTTTTCCTTTTAACGGGAGTATAGCTTGGAATCTTCTATCTCTACCTTGCTTTGCTGAACCGCCCGCAGAATCTCCCTCCACTATATATATTTCAGTATGCTCTGGATCTGTGATTGAACAATCGGCAAGTTTACCTGGCAAACGCATTGAGTCAAGTACATTTTTACGGCGAACTAAATCGCGTGCTTTACGTGCAGCTTCACGAGCTTCAGCAGCTCTAGCACATTTTTCAATAATCTTTTTACCAACTGCTGGATTCTCTTCGAGATACTCTGAAAGTTTTTCACCAACAAGCATTTCAACTATAGAACGAACTTCACTATTACCAAGTTTAGTTTTTGTTTGTCCTTCAAATTGTGGCTCTGCAACTTTAACAGAAATTACTGCTGTTAACCCTTCTCTAAAATCATCTCCAGTAAGAGTAATTTTTTTAGCACCCTTAATTAAATTGTTTTTTGCTGCGTAGGTGTTAAAGGTTCTTGTTAATGCAGTCTTAAATCCAGATAGGTGGGTTCCACCCTCGTGGGTATTGATATTATTTACATAAGCAAAAATATTATCCGAGTATGCATCGCTATATTCAAAAGCTATCTCTACAGGAACGTTATCTTTTTCACCTTCAATGTAAACAGGCTTGTGAAATACAGTTCTGTTTTCATCTAGGTATTCAACAAACTCAACTATTCCACCTTTGTAGTGATAAGTTTCATCATCACCTTCAATTTCGTCTTTTACTGAAATTGAAACATTTTTATTTAAATAAGCTAACTCTCTCATTCTTTCTGAAATAGTCGAAAATTTAAATTTTGTAGTATTAAAAATCTCTCCGTCTGGCATAAATGTAACTTTTGTTCCAGTAAGACTTTTATTAACCGTTCCTATTTCTATAACGTCAGCCTGAGGAATTCCTAATCTGTATTCTTGAAAGTATCTTTTACCATCACGCATAACTTCTACTCTCAACCATTCTGAAAGCGCATTTACCACCGATACACCAACACCGTGCAAACCACCAGAAACTTTGTAAGAATCTTTATCGAATTTACCACCAGCGTGAAGCACAGTCATTACAACTTCAAGAGCAGAAACTTTTTCAACTGGATGTATATCAACAGGAATACCACGTCCTCTATCTTCAACAGTTACACTACCATCTTTATTGATTGAAACAAGTACCACATCGTTATACCCACCCATAGCTTCATCAATACTGTTAT
Source organism: uncultured Melioribacteraceae bacterium (assembly GCA_965370315.1). Taxonomy (GTDB): domain Bacteria; phylum Bacteroidota; class Ignavibacteria; order Ignavibacteriales; family Melioribacteraceae; genus 1-14-2-50-31-20. The sequence goes on along the minus strand of CBDUTO010000067.1, from coordinate 139 downwards.
CAACAACTTCATTTACTAAATGATGCAAACCCCTTGAACTAACATCACCGATATACATAGCAGGTCTTTTCCTTACAGCCTCTAACCCTTTAAGTACATTTATATTACTTGCTTGATAATCTTTACTCACTTTTATTCC